>NZ_SFBZ01000249.1:0-24418 GCF_007095495.1 Microcystis sp. M_QC_C_20170808_M9Col
GGGAAAAAATCCCTAAATTTTCCCCCCAATCACTCCAATGGTAGGCACTTTTTCAGGGAAAAAAAGTCTAAAAGCCTTATCCAACAAGGTTTTTAGATTTATTCAGCAAACCCTACTTAGTTAAAAGTTTGAGAATAAAGTAATAGCCAAGCTGAAACCCGATAAGCTTTGTACAGAGTTACTTTTATTATAAACTGCTTCAAATAAAAGCTTTGTAACTTTGAAGACAAGCCATCGGGAGGATTAGCTCTATCGAAAAGAGTCTGGGGTGGATGGTTCCTCTAATAGACGGATTTCAATGGGGATGTAGGCTAGTTTAGCAAAAATCTTTTGTTGATAACTGACAGGCCACCATTCGTAAAGAAAAATTTCTAAAGGTCGCCAGAGGGCCACCCAACCACTAATTAATAATCCTTCTTCTAAGAAGTGAATAAATGTATCGGTGCCAAAACGACTAATTAATTCACTGAGACTCAAACAAACAAAAAGAAAGGAGAGACCAATTAGCAAAGATATGCGTCCCTGTCGCCAAATTGTGCGTAATTTTCTTTGTTCTCCCTGTTGGCGATAGTCAAAATAATTATGTAAAGCTGAGGGTAACAGATGTCGGGCGGTATTCTGTTCGTTACTGGGAAGATAAAAGACTAATTTAAGGGGGGTATTTAGGGGGAATTCATCCACAGAGTTAATAATATAGTTTTCGGCGTTATCGTCTAAATCTCTATCTAAAAATGGCGAAGGATCGAGAGAATTAAAGACTTGCTGTAACTGATTAAGTTTAATTTCAATTAAGTAAGTTCCTTCCTCCTCTCGATAATAGGATTGTAATTTATTTACCAGTCTAGACATTAGTTATTAAGGTTAAGCAAATGTGGTGAACTGACACAACTAAAATCTACTAAGTAGGTAGGCACAATTATTTGTAGGGCGTTGGGTTTCATGCTTCAACCCAACCTACGTTCATCTTATATTTAATTCCACCCACCCACTTAGAAGTTACTTCATCTTGCTCATACAGGCTGAGAATTGAGCTATCTGTGGGAATATTTTAGCTGTATCAGTCTCAGATCATTAATTTAATTTAGCGACCAAAACCAGCGTACCAAAAATAGGTAACCATGGGGATTACTGTGGCTAAAACCAGTAAAACTATCACCCAAATCGTGGCGCTTTTATCGTCAGTTTCTTCTGCGGTAGTAAAGGTACTTTCGATATTAATTGTCGCTACTTCCGGCGGTCCGGGATCCGCTTCTCCAGAAAGTACCGCCGTTAGACGACGACTAGCATCGAGTAAAGCTTGATTATATTTTCCCCCATCTTTGAGGGGAACTGCCATAGTTTCCGAGAGGATACTATCAGCAATAGCATCGGTTAATAGGGGTTTTGCTTCCTCCCCAACCCGAATAGCAGTTTTATTGGTTAAAGTATCAAGGACGATGATAGTTTGATTGGCACGATCTTCGGAGTTAGGATACCATTCTCTCAGGATATCATCGGCTAAATTGTCAATTTTTTGACCGTAATCCAAGCGCCGGACTACTACCATTCTCACTTCTTGGCCGGTTTTTTCGGCGAGATTTTTCAGGTCTTTATTTAATTTTCCTTCGTTAGCAGCACTAATGGCCGCAACGGGATCGACTACATAAGTGGGCGCTCCGGGGCTTAAAATAGGGAGGTCATAGACTCCCATGGCAGCAGCCGGTGACAGGGAAACAGCCAAGGCTATACAGCAGGAGAGAAGGAGAGAAGCTAATAATTTGAGCATATTGATTCGGTAAAATTCCTATAGAACATAATAGGGGAAAAGTTTACTGTTTTTTGAGTCGAGAGAACGGAGATGGGGAAGTGGGGAAGTGGGGTGATGGGGAAATTCAACTAATACCCTAAAACCCTAAAACCCTACAACCCCAACACCCAAACCCTTTTAACTGATAACTGATAACTGATAACTGATAACTGATAACTGATTATGAGTGATTTTGAGGAACTAGAGTCTAAAAAACGGGAAAAAGCCCTAGAAATGCAGGCCTATCGCGATAATTTGCTCTCACGGGTGACAAGATTACTAATTTCTCAAGATATCCACTTGGCGATCGATCATACCCTAGAACTGCTCTGTCAATTTACCCAGAGTGCGCGCTGTTACATTATTCAATATTCCACCTGTCGTCAGCAGTGGAGTATGGTTTATGAATACTGTCACCCCGACTATCCGCAAGTTATCCCGATTCGGGAAGAATCACAAAATCTCTCGACGGAAACCTTTCCCTGGTTTTCTGAACAATTATTAAACGGTATTCCAGTTAAACTGAACTCTTTAGACGATTTACCCGCTACTGCTATCCCTGAAAGAGCTATTCTCGCTAATAGTTCTACTCCCTGTCTCTTAATCGTTCCCATGTGGGATAGTTGTGGGGTAACGGTGGGTTATCTGGGATTGGATGCAAGTGCAGAAAAGCAATGGACAAAGGAAGATGTCACCTTTGTGCGGTTGGTGGGAGAATTAATTGCGATCGCACAAAGTAGATATGAAGCAGAAAAAGAATTAAAAGAGGCTAAGGAAGCGGCAATTAAAGCAAATAAAGCTAAAAGTGAGTTTCTAGCTAACATGAGCCACGAATTACGCACTCCTCTTAATGCTATCTTGGGTTTTACTCGCTTAATATCCCGGGATAGCAGCATCAGCAGTGAATATCGGCAATATTTGGAAATTGTCAATCGTAGCGGAGAACATTTATTAGAGTTAATCAACGATATTCTAGAAATGTCGAAGATAGAAGCGGGAAGAACGGTTTTTAATCCTAGTAATTTCGATTTATACGCTCTTTTAGATAATATTGCCGAAATGCTACGCCCACAAGCGCAGGCAAAAGCTTTAAGCTTAATTTTTGATCGCAGCTCCAATCTGCCTCAATATATATGTACTGATGAAAGTAAATTGCGACAGGTGTTAATCAATCTCTTGGGTAACGGATTGAAGTTTACCGAGTCGGGAGGGGTGACTCTCCGGGGAAAAGTAGGGGAGAAAAGAGGAGATTATCAGCGATTGCTTTGGGAAATTGAAGATACAGGCGCAGGAATCGCTCCAGAGGAGATTTATAAGCTATTTCAACCCTTTAACCAAACGGAAACGGGACGAAAATCCCAACAGGGGACAGGATTGGGTTTACCTATCAGTAAAAAATTTGTTGAGTTGATGGGAGGTGCGATCGGAGTTAGTAGTATTCTGGGTCAAGGAAGTATTTTTAGTTTTGATATTCAGGTGGGTTTAGTGGGAGAAAATGAGATTAAAACTGAAACCCATAGGGCAAAAGTCATCGCTTTAGAGGAAAATCAGCCTAAATATCGCATATTAGTCGTCGATGATCGACCAGAAAGCCGTTTACTGTTGCTGAAACTCCTGACTACCCTAGGATTATCCGTGCAAGAAGCTGCTAATGGACAAGAAGCGATCGCAATTTGGCAAGCATGGCAACCTCATCTTATCTGGATGGACATGAGAATGCCAGTGAAAGACGGTTACGAAGCAACTAGGGAAATTCGGCAGTTAGAGGCTGATAATCGCGGAAAAACGGTGATAATTGCCCTAACTGCCAGTGCTTTTGAAGAGGATCGCGCCTTGGTTATTGCCGCCGGTTGTGATGATTTCGTGCGTAAACCTTTCCGAGAGGAAGTTATCTGGCAAAAAATGGGCGAATATCTAGGATTAAAATATATTTATGCCGATAATGAGCCAAATCAGCCCAATTATTCGCCAGTTTTCCTCGATTCCCTGCAATCCCTATTAAAATTAATCAGTCCCGTCTGGATTAGACAATTGCAACAAGCGGCGCGAGAATGTGATGATGAAAAAATTATCGCCCTAACCGCAGAAATTCCCGCCGATTATGCTACCCTTGCCCAAGGTTTACAACAGTTAGCCGGAGAATTTTCCTTTGATGCGATCGAAACCATCATTAGAGATTTAAACATATCTTAAGAGAGTATTTTATCCATACCTCAAAAACGTGATATTCTAAAGGCATAAATCCCTAAATATGGCAATTTTAAAGGATGAAACTGTTAAAAATGCTCATCGGTACTTTCTTAATACTACCGATTTTTTCTGTTCAAGCTCAAGTCCCCTCGCTGCCCCCAATTAAGCAAAATTCCCCCAATCTTGGTGATCTACCCAATGATCCCACCCAGCAGAAAAATTGGGTTTGTAATCGAGGGGATCAACGCATTGCCGTGGCTGCTAAAGAAGAGAAAGGTTGGAAAGAATTAATTGAAAAACAAGGTTGGCAATGTCGTGAGGGAAATACCGACATACCCGATAAAACTCTCGGCTTTTCCTGTGAACCAGAACAAACCCTCGGCCTCTTGACAGTTTACTGGTTAAATGGTAGCAATGGTCAACAACAATTAAGCCAATGGCGAGATAAATTAGCGGCACAACAGGGGATGGTTTGTACCATTAATAACGTGCAGTTATTCGATACTCAAGAAAATATACCCAACCCATTACAACCATGATTAAATTAGCAATTTTGCCTCAATCTATCCTCCTAGGTATCAGTTTACTATTAAACAATTCTCTGCCCTTACTTGCCCAATCTACACCCCTGAGCGTGGATAATTTAAGAAACACCGTCTATAACATTCCCAATCGGGGTTCCGTAATTGTCAGCGATGGTATTTTTCAATCCAATGAGGGACAGATTTTAGGAGTGCAAGTCAGTCGAGAAGCTTTGATGGGGGACTATAATAACGATCAAAGGACTGATGGTATTGTCGTATTAAGAGTGATTACCAGAGATCAACAGCAATTACATTATTTAGCCCTAGTGATTGATAATAACGGTACTGCCACTAACACCGATACTGTCCTGTTAGCAGAGCGAGTAATTGTCGATAATCTGAGCGCTAAAGATGGTATGATCACCGTCAATATGAGAAGATTTCTACCCCGGGATCCTTCCTGTTGTCCGTCGGGAGTTATCACCCAACAATTTGCGATTAATTCTAGTATTAATCAATTGACTTTACTGAGTACCAACGAAAGTCAACCCACCACCCCAAATGTGCAGGTAATACCCAGTTCTCCCCTGAGAATTAATAATAATAATCTCCCCTTTCAACCTCCTGCTGGGGCCATCCAAATCCGCTTTTAACCTTATTTTTGGTGCGTTACGCTATGCTAACGCACCCTACTGGACTGTTTCAGCTAATTTGGTGTATTAGAAAAATGCTATAAATTCTATAATCTAAGACTTTAAGCCGAAATCTATTGCCCTATTTTAGCTGAAACAACTCACTACTGGATTGACACAGCTAATATAGTGCATTAGCTTTTTGGCTCAAATCCTTGCTAGACTTAGATTAAGCAGTTTTACCAAGCAACATTTTAGTCGTGTCAGTCCAGTAGGGTGCGTTACACTTCTACCCTGCTATAATATAAAACATAAAAGCCTAATATCCCATCTGGTCAAAAATTACTAATGAAAACAATTATCTTGAGTGCGATAATAGCATTGATCACAGCCATATCTGTCATTGTATTATTTCATGGGGACTTTTCTCAAAATACGATAACACCGAAAGCTAATAATCAAGAATTATCAAGTAAGACGCAAACACAAAATTATGGAGGAAAGTATTTGTCTAGTGCCCAGGAAATAGGTGCTGACATAACAAACCATAACAGTGATGGATTTGACTTTGAATTATTTACCTCTAATAGATTAGCTCCTTGTATTGGCTCTGTATCAGGTAGAGCTAAATGGATAAAAAGCAATGTCGCGGAGGCTTCAATCGCAGGAGATCCGACAACACAAGAATCAAAACCTTGTAACATATCTTTTATGTTTGACAATAATAAACTAATTCTTGAAGAAAGCAATTGTAGTGGTCTTCATGGGGTGTCATGTTCGTTTAGTGGTCGGCTTTATTCCGAACAAAATCATCCTTGTGATGATGAATCCATTGTGACAAGCTATGATGGAAGAAATCCAAATTATCATTTTTATGTTGTAGAAAACGTTATTTGTTCTAAAACAAATGCAGATTGTACTAAAGACAAAGTTTTCCAAGTTATGATTTCTCAAGAACAGTTTATAGTTCCCTCTCTCTTGGATGATAAACCCGTCAAGCAATGTAGAATCAAAACTTTAACTGGTGGAAATCCAATAAGAACTACTATTGATCAGAATGATTATTCAATCACTAACTATACCCTTCCAAAACATATGTTTTATCCTGGAAAAATTACTCGACAAATCAATGAAACAACGGAATCAATTGTTGTCACTACTACAGGAGAAGGTGTAGGCAGCTATAAGTCTTTTAATGAGTGGGTTGCACCAGATATATGGGGATCTGCCGATGCACGTTTACGCACAAGGGTAATGCTGATTCTATCTAACTAAGCGAGTGGTAAGCTAAGAAGCGTTTAAATTGTGCTACCTCATTGCTGAAAATTCTTGAGACAAGCGACTTAAACCAGCTGTCTGTAACAAAAAAGCACAACTCAGATACCTTTTTACTTAACAAAAAATGACCTACAAATATCCCATCCAACGCTGGTATATTGCCGCAACTAATTCCGAAAAAATCGCGGGGTTAGCGCGGGAAATGGGACTATCATCGTTATTAGCAACTATCTTAATTAATCGCGGTATTGATACCCCCGAATTAGCTAAAACTTATATAGATCCTGAAGCGGATACCTTACCCTCTCCCCTGGGGGAATTTCCCGACTTAGAAAAAAGTGTCAATTTATTAGTAAAAGCGATCGCTAGGGGCGATAAAATTGCTATCTGTGGGGACTACGATGCCGATGGCATGACCAGTACATCTCTACTATTAAGAGCCTTGAGACATCTCGGTGCTAGGGTAAATCATGCCATACCCAGTCGCATGAAAGAGGGATACGGAATTAATCAGCGCATTGTCGAAGAATTTGCCGAGTCGGGAGTCGGATTGATTCTCACCGTTGATAATGGCATTTCCGCTCACGAACCGATCGCCCTAGCGATAGAATTAGGATTAAAAGTTATTATCACCGATCATCACGATCTGCCGCCAATTTTACCAAATGCCTCCGCTATTCTCAACCCGAAATTATTAACCCCGAACTCTCCCTATCAGGGATTAGCGGGGGTGGGAGTCGCCTATATTTTAGCGGTGACAACTGCCCAAAAAATGGGTAAATTACAGGGATTAACCGAGTCATTATTAGCATTATTTACCCTAGGCACTATAGCAGATTTAGCTCCATTAATTGGGGTAAATCGTCGCTGGTTAAAACGGGGTTTAAGAAAATTATCCAAATCCCAATTAGTCGGGATTCAATCCCTGATGCAAATAGCGGGAATTAGCGAGGAACAAAAGCAATTACAACCGGATGATATTGGCTTTAAATTGGGGCCGAGAATTAATGCCATTGGCAGAATTGGTGATCCCCAGATAGTTATTGAATTATTAACCACCGATGAGGCAGGAATTGCCTTAGAAAGAGCGATGCAGTGCGAACAAATTAATCGTACCCGTCAAGAATTGTGCGAAAAAATTGAAGAAGAAGCGATTAAATTAGTGGAAGAAACGCCGATTCTTTGGCAACAAGATCGAGTTTTAGTATTAGTGGAAAAAGATTGGCATCATGGGGTAATTGGTATTGTGGCCTCCCGTTTAGTGGAACGCTACGGAGTGCCAGTTTTTATCGGTACTTATGAGGAAGAAGATGCTAGTAAAATTCGCGGATCTGCCAGAGGAATTGAAGAATTTCACGTTTTTGAAGCCCTGCAATTTTGCCAAGATTTACTAGGAAAATTTGGCGGTCATAAAATGGCGGGGGGGTTTAGTTTACCCACAGCTAATTTACTAGCATTTAAACAAAGATTAAGTCAATTTTCTCACAAAATTTTACAAATAGAACAATTAAAACCTTTAATTAAAATTGATACTATCCTCGACTTTAAACAAATAAACCTGCAACTTTTTCAACAAATTGATAGTTTGCAACCCTGGGGAATTGGCAATGAATTACCCGTTTTTTGGACTCCTAACGTGCGAGTAGTGGAACAGAAAACTATCGGAAAAAATCATTTAAAATTATTGCTGGCTCAAAGCGATAATACCAGAATTAAAGCCCTAGCTTGGCGTTGGGGCGAATATTGTCCTTTACCAACGCGTTTAGATATTGCCTATAAACTCAAAGAAAATACTTGGAATGGTAATAAAACCATAGAAATTGAATTAGTGGGAGTGCGATTACCCCAAGAAAATGATAGTATTAAAAAAGCAATTTTTATGCACGCCGAAAAAATGTATCAATGTAGTTTTTGGGGTGATTTAAACGAGATTCGCATCAAAAATGAACAGGGCGAGATTTTAGTCGTGCAGAAAGGCCAGCGAATTGGTTTATTAGGCAAAAATCGGCAACAAGCTAGAGAAGTCAACGTGACTGAACCCCGTTTTTATACTTTAATTAAAGTTGCCATCAAAGCTTTGGCTATCTAGGGCTGGCTGAATAAATCTAATACCAAATCCGTTTTTAAGTAGGGAGGCACAATTATTTGTAGGATGGGTTAGCGGTGGCGTAAACTATGCGGGCGTTGGGTTTCATGCTTCAACCCAACCTACGTTCATCTTATATTTAATTCCACCCACCCACTTAATAGTGTGATTAACTCTCAAGTTATGAATTGTTTCTCCCCACACCCTACACCCTACACCCTACACCCCACACCCTACACCCCACACCCTACACCCTACACCCCACACCCCACACCCTACACCCCACACCCTACACCCCACACCCCACACCCCACACCCTACACCCCACACCCTACACCCCACACCCTACACCCCTTGACGATGAACCAAACCATAGTGATCAAAATCGGTACTTCCAGTTTGACCGATAATGAAACCGGCCAATTATCCCTATCCACGATCGCCGCTTTAGTGGAAGTCCTCACCCGGTTGCGCGCTGCCGGTCATCGGGTGGTATTAGTATCTTCCGGGGCCGTGGGGGTGGGCTGCCGTCGTCTGGGAATACAGGAAAGACCGAAAAAAATCGCCCTCAAACAAGCGATCGCCGCCGTCGGTCAAGGTCGTCTGATGCGGATCTATGATGACCTCTTTACCAGTCTTGGTCAACCGATCGCCCAAATTTTGCTGACCCGTCCCGAATTGATGGAACGCACCTGTTATGTCAACGCCTATAATACCTTTCAGGCTTTGTTTGAATTAGGGGTAATTGCCATTGTCAACGAAAATGATACGGTGGCGATCGATGAGTTAAAATTCGGCGATAATGACACTTTATCAGCCCTTGTAGCCAGTTTAATCGAGGCTGACTGGTTATTTATCCTCACCGATGTGGATCGCCTCTACAGTGCCGATCCGCGGCTATTTCCCGAAGCGGCGGCTATTGCCCGAGTTAGTCCCGCGGAATTAGCGCAACTATCGATCGATGCCGGTAGTAGTGGCAGTCAGTGGGGGACCGGGGGTATGGCGACTAAATTGGCGGCGGCCCGGATTGCCACCAGCGCCGGGGTAGAAATGGCGATTACTAGGGGACGGCAGCCCGGTAATATCTTAAAAATTATGGCAGGAGAGGCGATCGGAACCCGTTTTGAGGCCCAAAAACGCAGTGATAACGCCCGCAAACGCTGGATCGCCTACGGACTACTGCCCATGGGTAAAATCTATCTCGATGCTGGGGCGATTCAAGCCATTTGTCAGGGGGGAAAATCTCTCCTTGCGGCCGGAATCACCAAAGTGGAGGGGGAATTTAGCGCCTCGGAATCGGTGCAATTGTGCGATCAAGAAGGCCGGGAATTGGCCAGGGGAATTGTTAATTATAGTAGTGAGGAGATCGATCGAGTGAAAGGTCAACATTCCGAGCGTATTGCCAGTTTATTAGGTTATATGGCCGCAGAAACCATTATTCATCGGGATAATCTCGTCATTTTGAGTGCCTCGTCCACTACCTCGACTAATAAGGGATAATTCCGCCACCCAGCGCCGGTCCAGCCAATGCCTTAAATGTAAAGAAATGTCTCAAAAAAACAACAAATTGTTAGACAAGCAAGAGAGTTAGACTAGGGATGTCCCCCGAAGTTCAACCCTGTGAGATTATAAATAAAGCGAAACTCAAAAATGTCTTTATTGCTGTTGGGAGAAACTTAATAATGCGAGACGCGGTAACTAGCCTGATTAGAAAATACGATGTCACCGGACGTTATCTCGATCGAGATGCGATCGATAATCTTAAACAATATTTTGCCTCGGGAACTGCCCGTCTAGCTGCCGCCGCCCTCATTAACGCTAATTCGGCGGCGCTCGTGCGTGGGGCGGCGATTCGTCTATTTGAAGAAGTTCCCGAATTGATCCGCGCCGGGGGTAATGCCTACACCACCCGTCGTTATTCTGCCTGTCTGCGGGATATGGATTACTATCTCCGCTATGCCAGTTATGCGCTGGTGGCTGCCGATACTAATGTTCTAGATGAGCGGGTACTGCAAGGACTGCGGGAAACCTATAATTCCCTCGGTGTTCCCATCGGTCCGACGGTGCGCGGTATCCAAATCATGAGCGAAATGATTCAAACCATGGCTACTGAGGCGGGTATTGCCGACACCTCTTTGATTGCTGAACCCTTTGATCATCTCACTCGCGAATTAAGCGAAGTGTCTATCTAATATTGAACGAACCTGCGTCAGTCCCCACTCTCAGCCTAGGGGAGTGGGGAAGATGCAGCAAGGGGAACCATGAAGTGGTTCTCCTAGTGCGGAAGTCTGAGGCAACCGCCATCGACGAAGAAGCGTCAGAAACTTCCCACTCAGCCAAGGGGTGGGGAACAGTTCATTAAAACATTGTCCAGCTTTCTTTGACCCATGACTCTCCCCTCGGATTTTCCCCTAGAACCACCGGCTACCAATAAAGATCCCCATCGTGATTATCGCGGACTCGATCGCGATAAACTCACCCCCATGTACCAGCATTATGTGGAGGTAAAAGAAACCTATCCCAATGCTCTTTTACTCTATCGTGTGGGCGATTTTTTCGAGTGTTTCTTTCAGGATGCGGTGATTATCTCCAGAGAATTAGAATTAGTTCTCACCAGCAAGGAAGGGGGTAAAGGGATTGGGAGAGTCGCCATGACCGGGGTTCCCCACCACGCCCTAGAGCGCTATAGTCGTTTATTGGTGGAAAAAGGCTATGCGGTGGCGATTTGTGACCAAGTAGAGGATTCAACGGAAGCAGCCGCCGAAAAACGGCTAGTAGAACGCGCTATCACCAAACTGCTCACCCCCGGAACCCTCACCGATGAGGGAATGTTAAACGCAAAAAAGAATAATTTTCTAGCCGCAGTGGTGATCACCGGAGAAAATTGGGGATTAGCATATTCAGATATCTCCACCGGAGAATTCTACACCACCCAAGCCAGCGATTTAACGGCTTTAAGCCTAGAATTAAGCCGTTTACAGCCCTCGGAAATCCTTTTTCCCATCAATGCCCCCGATTTAAACCGTATTTTGCGCCCCGGGGAAAAATCCGACCATCTCCCCCCCTGTTTACCCGATAGTTTTTGTTATTCTCTCCGTCCCCAAACTATCTTTACTCTCACAGAGGCGAAAAATCGTCTCCTAATCACCTATAAAATGCGTTCCCTAGAGGGGATGGGCTGCGAACATTTACCCCTCGCTATTCGCGCAGCCGGGGGCTTATTAGAATACATTGAAGATACCCAAAAAGCCAATCAAGTCCCCCTACAACCTTTAAAAACCTACTCTATCTCCGAATTTTTGATTTTAGATGGGCAAACCCGTCGCAACCTTGAAATTACCCAAACGGTGCGCGACGGTAGCTTCTATGGTTCTCTATTATGGGCGATTGATCGCACTTGTACAGCCATGGGTAGTCGGGCCTTACGTCGTTGGTTACTGCAACCTCTCTTAGATTCTCGCGGTATTCGCGCCCGTCAAGATACTATCCAAGAGTTAAAGGATAATCCCGCCCTGCGCCAAGATATTCGGCAAAAATTAAGGGAAATCTACGATATAGAACGTTTAAGCGGTCGCGTTGGCGCAGGAACGGCTAACGCCCGCGATTTACTTTCCCTAGCGGCATCTTTAGTCAAATTAGCCGATTTAGCGGCTTTGGTTGCTTCGGGAAATTCGCCCTATTTGAAAGCTTTACAGCAAATTCCCGCCGATTTAGAAAAATTAGGCCAGCAGGTGATAGCGCATCTGGTGGAATCTCCTCCGCTGCATCTGAAGGAAGGGGGGGTGATTCGTGAGGGAATTGATGCCCAATTGGATGCCCTGCGGCGCGACTATCAGGAAGTAATCGATTGGTTTAAGAATCTGGAGACGACAGAGAAAGAAAGAACGGGTATTAGTAATCTTAAGGTTAATTATAACAAAACTTTCGGTTATTATATCAGTTTACCCCGCAGTAAAGCCGATTTCGCCCCAAAAGATTATGTGCGTAAGCAAACTTTAGTCAATGAGGAACGTTATATCACCACCGAGTTAAAGGAGAAAGAAAATATAATTCTGACGGCAGTAGATGAATTAAATAAGTTAGAATACGAGATTTTTAGCGATTTACGCCGTCAAGTGGCCGAATTTTCCCCAGAAATTCGGGAAGTGGCCACAAAAGTCGCCGCTTTGGATGTGTTGGCAGCATTGGCAGAAATCGCCGTTTATCAGGGATATTGTCGCCCAGAAATCGCCGATGGTCGTCTTATCGATATTAAAGATGGTCGTCATCCCGTGGTGGAACAATCCCTTGGGGCCGGCTTTTTTGTGCCGAATTCGATTAATTTGGGCAATCAGGAAGGTTTGGAATACCCCGACTTGATTATTCTCACCGGTCCCAATGCTAGTGGCAAAAGTTGTTATCTGCGACAGGTGGGATTAATTCAATTGTTAGCCCAAACCGGCAGTTTTGTCCCAGCAAAGTCGGCCAAAATCTCCATCTGCGATCGCATTTTCACCCGGGTGGGGGCTGTGGATGACCTCGCTACGGGCCAATCCACCTTTATGGTGGAAATGAACGAAACCGCCAATATTCTCAATCACGCCACAGACAGATCATTAGTATTATTAGACGAAATTGGCCGGGGGACAGCCACCTTTGACGGTTTATCCATAGCTTGGTCTGTAGCGGAGTATTTAGCCACGGTACTGCAATCGCGGACGATTTTCGCCACTCACTACCACGAACTGAACGAATTAGCCTCAATTTTAGAGAATGTGGCCAATTATCAGGTAACGGTCAAAGAATTACCCCATGAGATAGTATTTTTGCACCAAGTACGACCGGGAGGCGCGGATAAATCCTATGGTATCGAAGCGGGGAGATTAGCTGGTTTACCAACTTCTGTGATCGATCGTGCCATGCAGGTGATGGGTCAAATCGAAAAACATAGTAAAATTGCGATCGGTTTGCGTCAAGGAATTAAGAAAATTAAACCGGTTAAGTCGGATAATCCCCCATCTCTGCAGCAGCTAGATATTTTTGATGACAGTAAGTAGGTATGTGTTAAAAATTATCAGACACCCCCCTTATCAAGGGGGGCAGGGGGGATCGAACCTAAAATTCATTTTTAATTTAATTATAACCAGCTACTTAAGTAGTCGTGGAAAGCTCAACTTTGTATCCTTTGTGTCTCTGTGGTTCACAAAAACAAAAAAGGCTTAATTTAGCAACACTATTAAAACTGTAAAAACTTTTTAACTTGTGTCCAAAGATTTGTAAAAGACTCTTTCATTTCCTCCTTAATTTTCCAGCGTTTAAATGCCTCTTCGTAGGCAATTCCTTGATTTTGAAAAGTTTTCCAAGCCGAGAGAGAAAGAGGTAAACCCATCAGCAAAAAGATATAAATTGCCCAAGAAATTGTTCCCGCACTAATTAAATTAATGATAATAAAAAAACTATTAATAATCAGATAGCGAACGGTTTTATTTTTTAGCTCCTCGCGACGAAAGCGATCGAATTCTTGCCGTTTATAACTGACCATTTTTGACTCTTGCCAGTCCTTTTCCGCCGCTTCTAAGTCTTTAACTTCAATAGCTAAATCGTCGGCAATTTCTAACAACTGTTGACGGGTAATTTCTCCCTTATCCCCTTGACGGGAGATAGCCAAATAGAGAATTTCCTGCACATCCTCTTGACTGTAGGATTGGGGAGGGAAAAAATCGGGGTTTGGCATAGCGATAGAGAAAGAAATAGGTTCCTTCTCTATTATGGGCGATCGATTTAGCGATTGACAGTTAGACGAGACAGGGAGTTTTTAACTGATTCATCCATGCTTCTAAATCCTGCAAAGAGCGATCGGCATATTGACCGTAACGTTCCCGTTTATTGCGGATTTTTCTGGTAAAATTCGGCAAAATGCCAAAATTTGGCGGCATCGGTTGAAAATGTTTCGGTTCGGCACTGCTGATAAACTCAAATAATGACCCCATCATCGTTGTGGTTGGCAATGTCACCGTTTCTAATCCTAAAGCTAAACGAGCGGCATTAGTTCCCGCTAACCATCCCCCAGCAGCCGCAGCCGTATAGCCTTCCGTGCCGATTAACTGTCCTGCCGCTAACAGCGTCGGTCGCGATTTAAACTGGAGACTGGAGGATAATAACTGGGGAGAATTGATAAAGGTGTTTTTGTGCATCACCCCCATGCGGACAAATTCGGCCTTTTCTAACCCCGGAATCAGACGGAAAACCCGTGTTTGTTCACCCCATTTTAAATTAGTTTGAAATCCTACCATATTCCACAATTGCCCCGCTTTATCTTCCATTCGCAACTGTATAACTGCGTAGGGACGTTGATCCGGATATCTGGGATCCGCTAATCCCACCGGTTTCAGGGGACCAAAACGCATGGTATCCTCTCCCCGACTGGCTAATTCTTCGATCGGCAGACAAGCCTCGAAAAATTTGGCATTTTCTCGCTCAAAATCCTTTAATTCTGCTTGTTCTGCCTGTTTTAACTCTTGCCAGAAGTGCAGGTATTGTTCCCGATCCATAGGACAATTGAGATAGGCGGCCTCACCTTTATCGTAACGGGAGGCCAGAAAAGCGATCGATTGATCAATAGATTCCCCTAGAATAATCGGACTAGCGGCATCAAAAAAGCTCAGATAGTCCAGGCCGGCAAAATTTTGCAGATCTGCGGCCAAAGCAGCACTGGTTAACGGTCCAGTGGTTAAAACGACGATACCATCCCGGGGAATTTCCGTGATCTCCTGACGTTTTAAGGTGACTAGAGGGTGGTTAGCCAAGATTTCCGTCAAATTTCGACTAAAGACCCCTCGATCGACCGCTAAAGCCCCTCCTGCGGGGACACTATGCTGATCGGCCTGGGCAATAACTAGAGAATTTAAGCGTCGTAATTCTTCATGGAGTAACCCGGTGGCGCGATCCACCGCCATGGCACCAAAGGAGTTACTACAGACTAATTCAGCTAAAAATTGGCTATGGTGGGCGGGACTAGAGCGAATTGGGCGCATTTCGTACAGGATCACGGGAATACCTGCTTGGGCTATCTGCCACGCCGCCTCAGTCCCCGCTAATCCTCCACCAATTACATGAATAGGGCGATCGATCATAGTTCGGAGAAAATGGCTAGAGTAGGATTATTTTAGCGTTAGTTCCGAGTCACCAAAAAATAGGGCCAGCCTAGGGCGATCGCATAAAGATTGGGGCTGATCACAAACTCAGGTTATAATCAAGGAAGGGATAGAATATTATATTTTATCTCGTCACGGTTTTTGCTTTCGAGAAGGTGGCAACACCGCCCCACTTTCTCACCATCTCCTTCCAGATGGGCTAGTTAGCGGTTTGACTTCTATGAACACCAATTATCTTGAAGAATACCAAAAATACCTAGCCGAATGGCAGAAACTGCTTCTGTCCGCTTGGGGTAATGGTCTTCCCACGACTACACCAGTGTTTGAGTTTCCAGAAACTTTGGTTAAATCCCTCGAATATCAACAAGAATGGGTGAAATCCTATCTAACCGCCCAAGAAACCGCCACCAAAGTTGCCCTCGATAGTCAGAAACAATTCTGGGATAGTTATTTCGGTTTTGCTCGTCAGTCCATGGCTGTAATCAATAAACCAGCCTAATTAGATATAAATTGGCTAGATAGGGTTTGCTGAATAAATCTAAAAACCTTGTCCAACAAGGTTTTTAGACTTTTTTTCCCTCAAAAAGTGCCGACCTTTGGAGTGATTGGGGGGAAAATTCCTGGACTTTTTCCCTGAAAATTAGGTAATTGACCACCTGAAAATGGGTAAAACCCCACACCCCACACCCTACACCCCACACCCTGCCACCAGGAAAAACTTTTTTAGCAAACCCTAGATAGTTCGATTGGTGACTTAACTTCCCTTAAAAAATGAAATTCCTCAAATACAATCCCCTCTGGATCTGTATTTGAGGCTTTTTTGGGTTTTATTCCCTTTAGGCAATTAGGGAATTTTGGGGTTTAGCAAAAATCATCCGTCCGGCCGAGGTTTGCAGTGCAGATGTCACCACTACCCGCAATTCTCCCCCCAGATAATCTTTTCCTTCTTCTACCACCACCATCGTGCCATCTTCTAGATAACCGATGCCTTGGGTGGGTTCTTTTCCTGCTTTGAGAATTTTCAGATCCAAAGTATCCCCGGGCAAGTAGATCGGGCGTACTGCTTGGGCGAGATCGTTGACATTCAAGATGGTGACTTTTTGCAGATTGGCCACTTTACTGAGATTATAATCGTTCGTGAGCAAGGTGGCGTTAATTTCTTGGGCAAGATGGACTAATTTAGCATCTACGGTGCTAATATCCTCATAATCGGCTGGATGAATGATAATGCGATCGGGAAATTCTTGCTGCATCCGGTTTAAGATATCTAATCCTCGTCTTCCTCTGACTCGTTTTTGGTCGTTACTGCCATCCGCTAACTGTTGCAATTCCTGAAGGATAAATTGGGGAATGAGAATCTGTCCCTCGATAAATCCTGTGTCTAACAATTGTTCGATACGACCATCGATAATACAACTGGTGTCCACAACTTTGGTGGCGGCCGCTTGCAGGGTTCCTTCTGCCACTAGAATTGATTCCATACTATTGGGGTTAATCAGACGCAAAAAAGTCCGACCGTGGGTATCAGCTAAACTAACCCCCAGATAGGAAAACATAACACTGCCTAAAATAGCGATTATCGGCTTAACAAACGAGAATTCTCTGGGAATCGGTAGGAAGAAAATCGGAGCTAGGATCAGATTAGCAATCAACAAACCGATAACTAGACCGACGGAACGGGTTAAAATAACTTCGATCGGAGTTTGCCGTACTTGGGTTTCTAGACGACGATAGGTAGTTTGGGCAACTAAACCAAGGGCTAAACCAATAATTGAGGCAAAACCCGCCGATAACCAGCGTAAAGCTTCAATATTGCTGATTTGCGACTGGACAGTAACCGGCAGCAAGTCCACACCACTATAGCCAATACTGGCAATAGCGAAGACGAATAATAAAATTATGACGGCATCAAGCATGGGGATAATACCAGAGGGGATAGGGGGGAATGATGGTAGAAAAATAATGAGTATGGATACTTTTACATTATATCCGTGGGCCTCTCCTAATTTGTGTCGGGAAAGTTGCCTTCATTCTAGGAGATGTTCTCCCCAGCCATAATACATCTTAACGAAGATAAACGAAATTATAGCCGTCAGCCTTGAATCAGTTATCACTTATCAGATACGAGTTACAGGGTTTCTCAGATAGATGAGGTTCGTTCTTGCCTCTAAAATACTTGATTAGCAAGGGTTAGTCTGTGCTTCACCTTAACGAGAAAGGCTGTATGAGTTCACTGATTACTGATTACTGTTCACTGATAACTGCTGTAATGCCCTATTTTCACCCCATAACCTCGGTTTATATTCATATTCCCTTTTGTCGTCGGCGCTGTTTTTACTGTGATTTCCCGATTTTTGTCGTCGGTAATCGCACCAATCCGGCGACTTTTCCCCCTGTGGTGGAGTATGTGGAAATATTACAAGAAGAAATTAGTCTTAGTCAGGGGACGGGGAAACCCCTAGAAACAATTTTTTTTGGGGGGGGGACTCCTTCCCTGTTACCGGTGGAATTATTAGGAGCAATTCTGGATACTTTAGCCAAAAAGTTTGATTTTGCAGCTGATATAGAGATTTCTATGGAGATTGATCCAGCTACCTTTAGTTTAGAACAATTACAGGGTTATCTTAGCGCGGGAGTCAATCGGGTTAGTTTAGGAGTACAGGCTTTTCAAGAACCATTATTACAGGTTTCTGGTCGATCGCATACTGTTAAGGATATCTATCAGGCAGTGGAATTAATTCAGGGATTGGGAATAGTTAACTATAGTTTGGATTTGATTTCAGGATTGCCACAACAAACCCTGACAGATTGGGAAAATTCCCTAGAAAAAGCGATCGAACTGCAACCGGCCCATCTTTCCTGTTACGATTTGGTCTTAGAAGCGGTTACTCCTTTCGGTAAACAGTATCAACCGGGGAAAAACCCCTTACCCGATGATGAAACCACGGCAAAAATGTATGTTTTAGCCAGTGAAAAACTAGCTTTAGCCGGTTATCAACATTACGAGATTTCTAACTATGCTAAACCGGGTTATCAATGCCGACATAATCGAGTTTACTGGGAAAATCGTCCCTATTACGGTTTTGGTATGGGGGCTGCTAGTTATCTTCATCAACAACGTTTTACCCGTCCGCGCAAAAGTCGCGACTATTTCGCTTGGGTAAAAGAAGGCTGTCAGATTGACGTGGAGAAAAATAGCTTGATTGATGATCTTCTCGAAACCTTAATGCTAGGGTTAAGGTTAGGGTCAGGGGTGAGTTTACCCGCCATTGAAGCTAATTTTGGTTCGGAAATCAAAAAAGCAATTTTAGAGGTCTTAGAGCCGCATAAACAGCGTAATTTAGTAATAATTGAGGGGGATAGCAGGGTCAGATTAAGCGACCCCGAAGGTTTTTTGTTTTCTAATCTAGTTTTAACCGATTTATTCGATCGCTGGCAATAGTTAGGGTCTGCTGAAAAAGTTTGTTGGTGGGGGCAGGGTGTGGGGTGTAGGGTGTAGGGTGTAGGGTTTTACCGATTTTGAGGTAGTCAGTTACCTAATTTTCAGGGAAAAAGTACCTGAATTTTACCCCCGATCACTCCAATGGCTGGCACTTTTTGAGGGGAAAAAAGTCCAAAAGTCTTATCCAACAAGGTTTTTAGATTTATTCAGCAGACCCTAGTTAGAAACTATATTTTACTAGCGATAATGGATAGCTAACCAAATACAAGGGGGATTATTGCTAGTAAATTCGACGCGATGTTTTTGGTGAGGAGGAATCAGGAGATAATCCCCCGCTTGCAGATTAACTTTGTTGCCATCTTCATAACTAATCTCAGCAAATCCCTGTAATAAAATCACCCATTCAAAGTCAGATTGATCGTACCATTGACCCCTGGGAGTGGTTTGACCGGTGGAAATAATTCTTTCCAGACGAATAGCCTGACTTTGGGCCAAAATTTCCAGAATTTCTCGGTCAGGAATTAGTTCAGGTAAATCAAAAATTGAAGCTGCTATCATTAGTTATGATCCCTTTCTGGATGAAAATCTTTAATCACCGTCGGTATTGCTGTTAAAATTTTCTCAACGATATCAGTAGGTCTATCTAGGTCAGAAACAACAATCCGAAGATCTGCTTCTGCATAAAGTCCTCGTCTTTGTTCTAATAATAATTCCAGTTTACTTTCTAAATCAGTGGACTGAAGCAAGGGACGAGAGGTATCTTGTTTTAAACGTTTAACCAAGACTTCGAGAGGAACATCTAACCAAATCATTAAACCGTGACGAAGATAACTCCAATTCATCGGTTTTAAAACCATCCCTCCCCCGGTGGCAATCACAGTTTTAGTCAGAGAGGATAATTCGGCTAAAACTTGGGTTTCTAACTCCCGAAAAGTCGCTTCTCCCTCGTCGGCAAAAATTTCCCTGATTTTCTTTCCCGCGACCCTTTCTATTAATATATCTGTATCAAAAAAACGATATTGTAACCGTCGGGAAAGCAACTCTCCCAGGGTGGATTTGCCAGATCCCATCATTCCTAGCAAAAAAACACTTAATCCCCGTAAGGAGTTAAAATCCGTTGAATTGTCCATAGTTAAAATTTAGCTGAATGTAGTCCTCGCTACTAAGGGACGATGTTTTGATAAGCATTTGGGAGTGAAAACCGCCAGATGGAATCAGAAAATCTTCTCAGAACCCCCATTGACACCGACATCGTGTCAGAATCTGGATAACCATGATACCATCTTGGTAATTAATGGACAAAATCAGCTTGATTAATTTAATCAAGTGGTGTGGGGAGTGTGAACACAGGAGTCTAAAATTCATGTCCAATCAACCAGTAAACTTTCCGGGTAATAGAAATCAACTCAAACCGATTAAAGTCGGGGTTATCGGGGTCGGTAACATGGGACAACACCATAGTCGCATCCTGAGTTTATTAAAAGACGTGGAATTCGTCGGGGTGGCCGATGTCAACGTCGAAAAGGGACTGGAAACTGCCAGTAAATACCGAGTCCGTTTTTTTGAAAATTATTTAGACCTCTTACCCAGGGTAGATGCGGTTTGTATCGCTGTCCCCACGCGGTTACACCATCGAGTCGGGATGGACTGTCTGCAAGGGGGAGTACATACCTTGATCGAGAAACCGATCGCCGCTAGTATTAGTGAAGCGGAATCTTTAGTCAACGCGGCAGCCGATCACGATTGTATTCTGCAAGTGGGTCATATCGAGCGTTTTAATCCCGCTTTCCAAGAGTTATCGAAGGTCTTGAAAACCGAGGAGATTTTAGCGATTGAATCCCATCGCATGAGTCCCTATTCCCAACGCGCTAATGATGTGTCGGTGGTGTTAGATTTAATGATCCACGATATAGATTTAATTTTAGAATTAGTCTCGGCTCCCGTGGTGAAATTAACCGCTAGTGGTAGTCGCGCTGCCACTGATTCCGGTTATCTCGATTATGTCACTGCAACCCTTGGTTTTAGTAATGGAGTAGTGGCTAATTTAACCGCTAGTAAGGTGACTCATCGCAAGATTCGTCGTTTAGCAGCCCACTGTAAAAATTCTCTCACGGAAGCGGATTTTCTCAATAATGAAATCCTCATTCACCGGCAAACCACCGCTAACTATAGCACCGATTACGGTCAAGTTCTCTACCGTCAAGATGGTTTAATTGAAAAAGTTTATACCAGCAATATTGAACCCCTACACGCGGAATTAGAACATTTTGTTCATTGTGTGCGCGGTGGGGACCAACCTTCTGTCGGTGGGGAACAAGCTTTAAAAGCTTTACGATTAGCTAGTTTAATCGAACAAATTGCCCTTGATGGTCGCGTTTGGCAACAATCGGACTGGAATTATCAATATCTTAATTCTCCCGTGATTACTGCTTCTTGATTGTTTTCACCCCGATTCTTTAAGTGAGAGAATTGGGGTGAGGAAACAAAATTAGTTATCTGGAAAACTTTCCCAACACTTTTCTGAGGATTTTTTTCCACACCATTGACTTTCACAGGGAACTCCATCACCGTCTCCATCCATTTTGACATTGGGGCAATTTCTCAAGAAAAAAGTCGCTTCTGCACAGGAGGTCATCTGGGAACAGTGAGTTCTACCATCGCACCGAAACTGTGGAGAAGGACTAGGTTTTTTCTGGGGAGTGGGACGATTATTGTTGTTAGCTACGGCTAAATTATTGAGGGTTTGATTGCCAGAAATTGGTGATTTTATTGATATTTGTTCGCTCAGAAAACCCAGAATTAAAATAACAAGTACTTTTTTCATAAAATGCTTGACTGATTCTCTGCTCTTATCATAGTACCAAATAGGATACAGGATAATAAATCAGAGTTATTCCCAGGTAAACGTTTGGGGGGGGTCAAGCAGCCAGTGGCACTGACTCTTCCGATTATTTGTTAGTATATGCAGAAAAACACCATGAAAATTAGCCCTAACGGACAAATCACTATTCCCCCTGATATTCAAGAAAAGCTTGGGTTGTTACCCAGTACAGAAATCCAGCTGGAAGTGATTGGGGATATCTTGCAAATTCGCAAGCCTAGAACCCTAAGCCGGGGAAAGCAACTGATTGCCGCTATCCGTGGCAAAGCAACTAGCCGTCTAACAACCAACGACATCATGCAAGCGACCCGTGATACTAAATCCGGTTATTAAAGACTGATTATTTATTCCCCCTTTGCCTCTTGCATGAGTAGAAAACGGGTTTCTCCGAGAAACCCGTTTTCTGTGCGTTACTCAACAGATTTAATGACTCTAATAACTAAATCAGGCTTGAGTCTTCTTAGTTGAGTCCCATGGAGAGGATCAACATTTTCATCTAAGAGATATTTCAGACTCATTTACTTGTTTGACTGCTTTTCTTTGTTGCCTTAACTTTCTTAATTTTTCCGCAACAGGAGGAGGATTTTGTTTTTGTATTTCTCTCATTCTTTCTCCATGTTCAATCCATTCGGTTAAATAATTGGTTATTTTTTCTTGCTCATGCAAATAGTACAAAATTGTTGCATAAACTTGTTCTAAGCTCAAAGATGAGTAAGTTTTGGCAATTTCTTCAGGTGTTTTAAGTAGGGAGGCACAATTATTTGTAGGATGGGTTAGCGGTAGCGTAACCCATGCGGGCGTTGGGTTTCATGCTTCAACCCAACCTACGTTCTGAATTTTAAAAATAAGCTTGCCTACATATCTAAGTTATTCCCCGTTTCCTATTCCCTGTATTTAGAGTAAAATTTCCCTGTGTTGAATTGCTAATTTATGGGCGGGAAAACCTTCGTACTCGGCTAAAGTTTTCGTGGTTTCTTTTAACTTTTCAAAGCCTTCAGGGGTGACATAAGCCAAAGTAGAGCGCTTGAGAAAATCATAAACCGAAACCGCCGAATAGGAACGGGCAAAACTTCCCGTCGGCAGCACAGCATTTACCCCGATGGCGTAGGTAGCCATAGAGGAAGGAGTATGATTTCCCAGGAGAATTTCGCCAGCATTTTTAATCTTGCCCAGAATGGCAAAAGGATTACTAACTAAAACCTCTAGATGTTCCGGGGCGTACTCATTGACAAAATCGAGGGATTGCTGCAAACTATCGGTTAAAATTATGCCCCCATAGGCGGCTAAACCCGCCTCACAGAATTCCCGTCGCCAATCCGGGAGTTTTTGCAGGTATTCCTGAGCATATTCACTAGCAGCGATCGCCAAATCTTCACAGTGGGTGACTAATAAAGCCGCCGAATCCGCCCCGTGTTCCGCTTCAATTAATAAATCCAAGGCCGCTAAACGGGCATCGGTGGACTCATCGGCCAAAACTATCGACTCACTTGGACCGGCCGGCAAACCCACATCCACAGTACCGAACAGTAACCGCTTGGCCGCCGCCCCATAGACGCTGCACGGACCGGTAATTTTGTCAACCCTTTTGATATTTTTTGTTCCCAAAGCCAAAGCGGCGATCGCTTGTACGCCCCCTAATTTATAAATTTCTCTGACTCCAGCCATCTGCGCCGCCACCAGAGAAACGGGTTCCACGTTGCCCTGTTTATCGGGGGGAGTGCAAACGACAACTCTTTCCACTCCTGCCACCATTGCCGGGATGGCTAACATTAACATCATCGAGGGAAAAGCACCGCGGCCCCGGGGAACGTATAAACCCACATTGGGGATAGGAGAGATTTTTTCGCCGGCAAAGACACCGGTTTCAATTTCTGCCAGTAGTGTTTCTTCTGGCATTTGGCGACGATGTACCTCTTGAATATTCCGGAAAGCCTGTTCAATGGCAGTTTTTACTTCCGGTTCAATTAAATGAAAAGCCCGCTCAAATTCTGCCTCGCTGACTTTGATATTTTCTACCGTCGCACCTTCGTAGTCAAAACGCCGCACATAGTCCACAACGCCGGCATCCCCCCGTTCGCGGATGGTTTCTATGACCGTTTGAGCGACTTTGAGGGCGTTATCAATATCTAACTCGGCTCTTTTCTGAAGTTTTGCCCGTTCTGCGCTACTTAATTGCGAAAGTTTTAATATTCTAACCACTATTACTACTCCTACTGCCCCCCGTCCTCTCAAGAATAACGGGGAATCTGAATCTTTATTTTTATTGTAACCTTTGGGGGAGTGCCGGCTTTTCAGTGATCAGTAAACAGTAACCAGTAATCAGTGAACTGAAAACTTACATCTGATAACCTGACTGACGGACACATTTTTCAATACAAAGACAAGTACTGTTATGTGAAAGCCTCAAACTCCTGAATAAAAGAAAAGGTAATTTTGCCATAATAATCCTGACGAGCTTTGCGAGAA
>NZ_SFBZ01000025.1:0-5520 GCF_007095495.1 Microcystis sp. M_QC_C_20170808_M9Col
CTGCGCTTTTTTCTGGCTTGAGATTTTAGGTTCGACAGCAACTCCTTGATTGTTTTTTGAGTTACCCCTTGACAATCAAGACAGTCGCTACGTTCATCTTATATTTAATTCCACCCACCTACTTATCTCACCATTGAGATAACTGCTGTAACTATTTTGAGATAACTAAGGCTATCATTGAGGAAAGTTACTGTTGAGACTCCTGATTAGTTTGTTAATTTTTGTGTTAAGTACCTAGACAATTAACCCCTTTAGAGATAGGGTGAGCGTGGCTGAGTTGGCTATTATAGAGTTTTGTAAATAAATATCAAACTCAAGGATTTTTGAAGATGGTATGTCGCTAAACTGAAAGTATAAAGTACAGAGGTAAAAATACTTATGATGCTACTACAAGATGTTGCGAGAACCTCTAGAGAACAAGCATTAATTCTGTGGTTTGAAGAAGTAGACAGCAAAGACGTGGGATTAGTCGGTGGGAAAAACTCCTCATTAGGCGAAATGATCCAACAATTAACCCCGAAAGGGATTAATGTCCCCACAGGATTCGCCACCACCGCTTACGCTTACCGTCACTTTGTCGAAAAAGCCGGACTAGACGCACAATTAAGACAAATTTTCCAAGATTTAGACGAAAATGATGTGCAGAACTTGCAAGAAAAAGGTAAACAAGCACGCACATTAATCTTAAATACACCGTTCCCCGATGATTTAAGTCATGCGATCGCTATTGCCTATCGCCGACTCTGTGAACGTTATGGCGATGATCTCTATCATTCCATAGATGTGGCCGTTCGCTCAAGCGCCACCGCCGAAGACTTACCAGAAGCGAGTTTTGCCGGACAACAGGAAACCTATCTCAACGTGCAAGGGGTAAGGGGAGTTTTAGAAGCTTGCCATAAATGTTTTGCCTCTTTATTCACCGATCGCGCTATTTCCTACCGTCATCATAACGGTTTCGATCACTTTGCCGTCGCCCTTTCCGTCGGTGTCCAAAAAATGGTGCGTTCAGATCTAGCCACCTCTGGGGTGATGTTTTCCATCGATACGGAAACAGGGTTCAAAAATGCCACTTTAATCACCGCAGCCTACGGTTTAGGGGAAAATGTCGTGCAAGGAGCCGTTAACCCCGACGAATATCTGGTTTTTAAACCCACTCTTAAAAACGGTTACAAACCCATCCTCGATAAACGCCTCGGCAGTAAAGCCATCAAGATGATCTACGATGATGGAGGATCGCGTCTAACCAAGAATATCCGAGTTAACAAGCTAGAACAGGATCAATTCTGCATTAGTGACCAGGAAATCCTCACTTTAGCCCGTTGGACGACCCAAATCGAGGAACATTACTCGCAAGTGCGCGGAACCTACACCCCCATGGACATCGAATGGGCAAAAGATGGGATCACGGGAGAACTCTTTATCGTTCAGGCCCGTCCAGAAACCGTACAATCGCAAAAAGCAGCTAATATCCTTAAATCCTACGAAATTAAGCAAAGAAGTCAAGTTTTAGCGGTGGGACGAAGTGTAGGTGCAGCAATCGGTCAAGGAAAAGCCAGAGTCATCCTCAGTGTAGACAAAATCAACAACTTTAAACCGGGAGAAGTTCTCGTCACCAATCGCACGGATCCCGACTGGGAACCGATTATGAAACAAGCAAGCGCGATCGTTACTAATCAGGGTGGTCGTACTTGCCATGCCGCTATTATCGCGCGAGAAATGGGCATTCCGGCGATCGTGGGTTGCAATAATGCCACGGAAACGATTAAAACCGGTCAGGAAGTCACCGTTTGCTGTGCGGAAGGGGATGAAGGGAAAGTTTACCTCGGATTGCTACCCTTTGAAATTCTTGAAACTCCCCTGGACAATTTGCCCCAAACTCGGACAAAAATCCTCATGAATATCGGTAATCCCGAAAAAGCCTTCGCTTTTGCCGATATTCCTGCCCAAGGGGTCGGTTTAGCCCGTCTAGAGTTTATTATCGCTAACCATATTCAGGCCCACCCCAGCGCCTTGCTGAAATTCCACGAATTGGAAGAAGGAGACGTAAAAGACCAAATCGCCGAATTAACCAAACACTACGAGGATAAACCCCAATTTTTCGTCGATAAATTGGCCCGGGGAATTGCCATGATTGCAGCCGCATTCTACCCCAAAGATGTAATTGTGCGGATGTCCGATTTTAAATCCAATGAATACGCTAATTTATTGGGTGGCAAACCCTTTGAACCCAAGGAAGAAAACCCGATGATCGGTTGGCGCGGCGCTTCCCGTTATACTGATCCTAATTATCGCGAGGCTTTCGCTTTGGAATGTCGGGCGCTGAAAATGGTCCGGGAAGAAATGGGATTAACTAATGTGATTCCGATGATTCCTTTCTGTCGTACCCCCGAAGAAGGGATGAGAGTCCTCGAAGAAATGGCGAAAAATGGTCTCGAACGCGGGGTTGATGGTTTGCAAGTTTATGTGATGTGTGAGTTACCAAGTAATGTAATTCTTGCCGACCAATTTGCTCAGGTGTTTGACGGATTTTCGATCGGTTCTAATGATTTGACCCAATTAACCTTAGGATTAGATCGGGATTCTGCCCTGGTTGCCCATCTTTTTGATGAACGGAATGAGGGAGTTAAACGCATGGTGAAAATGGCCATTGAAACCGCTAAAGCCCATAATCGCAAAATCGGTATCTGTGGTCAAGCCCCCAGTGATTACCCCGAATTTGCTCAATTTTTAGTGGAATTAGGCATCGATTCTATCAGTCTTAATCCTGATTCTGTCCTCAAGACTTTATTGATGGTGGCAGCAGTGGAGCAAGGACAATAGTTTAGTGATAAAGGTGGGACTTGCCCACCTTTTTTTGTACTAAGCCAACTAACTTCATCATACTGAAAATACATATAGCCCACTATGGCTATTTTTTAGTTGTCTCTTAACAAAGATTAACTTTAAACTGCGATCAAGAGATAAACTTAGATTTCGTCAGGATTAAGGCCTAATTCCCGCAGTTTATTGGCTAATCGTTCCGCTCGTTGTTTTTCCTGATTATAGCTAGTGAAAGCTTGTCCATCGGGATAAAAAAGCAACATTTCCGGTTCTCCTAACTGAAAACGTATTCCTAAACGGGGACTAACCCAATTATCGAGAGTTTCCAGAATTTCTAGCTGATTTTCGCCTCTTATCCAAGCACTGGCATCGTTTTTATGGGGATCATAAAGATAATATTCCTCGACCCCATAACGCTGATAAAATAGCTGTTTTTTGGCCATTTCCGTGAGGGTGTTACCCGGAGAGAGGATTTCAAAAACCACCTGGGGACTAATATTATTTTCGAGCCATTGTCGATAGGAACCCCTTTCCCCTTTTGGTCTCCCAAAAACCACCATGATATCCGGCGCTTGACGCAGTTTATTATCATTTTCCACAGGATACCAGAGTAAATCACCCGCAACAAAGACATCAGACTGCTGGCGAAATAGCCAGTCTAAATTAGTTTTAATTGTCGTAATCCAACGAAATTGCAGGGTATTATCCGCCATGGGTTGACCATCGCTATCGGGGTAGATAATTTCAGTGACGTTAGTTTTATCTAGTTGCGAAACCATGAGACTAAGTTAAAAGTTAAAACTAGAAAATGTCAACAACTGTCAACAACTTAATTCTATTATAGCGAGCATTTGTATTATGTGGCAATTAGTACAAAAATATTGACAAATAGGATAACTTGTGCATTGGACAATAAAGATTTAATTTTTTTGATGATAACGATTGAAAATTTCGTTGGTTCCTAGAAAATTTTTGTCTAATTTTGGGAACTATAATTATAATAAGACTATCAACTGGAATTAGGACAAGAAGATGAGTGGCGGTTTAGTCGATCGACAAAGCCCAGAAGAAGAGGAATTAGAGCAAAAAGTTCTATTGACAACTTTTGCAAGAGAGAGCAAGGACAAAATCAAGGATTTACAATCTCGGTTTCAGAACAGTCCACTGGGTTACGGTGGCCATTGCTTTCCAACCTAAAAACTTGCCGACTGGTTCGGCTTTTTCAATGCCAATTCGCAGCAGTTCCCCTCCTAATTTACTATGCCATTGCAAGAGGACTAATTCGCTTTCAATTGTAACAGTGTTGGCAACAAGACGACCCCCGGGGCGCAGGGCTAACCAACAGGTTTCCAATAGGTGGGGTGTGGTGATACCGCCACCAATAAAAATAGCGTCCGGTTGCGGTAAATCTTCCAGGGCGCTCGGTGCGATTCCGGCGACGATTTGCAGATGGGGCGTTCCCAGGGCGGCGGCATTATCGGCAATGTATTGTAATCTGGTGGGATGATGTTCGATCGCAATAGCCTGGCAACGGCGATCGCTACGCAGCCACTCAATGGCAATGGAACCACAACCTGCCCCCACATCCCAGAGCAATTGTCCGGGTAGGGGAGCCAATGTACTCAGAGTGATAGCACGAACTTCTCTTTTTGTCAACTGTCCGTCATGATGGTAGGCAGAATCCGGCAGTCCTGGAAGGCGCGGCGCCCGGGTGGGGGGATGGGAGGAGATGCAGCTAATGGCGATGACATTTAAATCCGCCAGCTCTGTAAATTGCCAATCGTTGGCGATGCCTTGAATGTGGCGTTCTCGGGTTCCCCCTAGATGTTCTAAAACCGTGATGGAACTTTCGCCAAAACCTCCCTCCCGGAGCAGCCGAGCAGCGATCGCCGGAGTCTGGGCATCGGCGCTCAGTACCAGCAGTTTAGCGCCGGGATAAAGCACTCCATTCAACCAAGCCGGAGGCCGACCGCACAAACTCAAAGTTTCCACTTCACTCAGCGGCCAACCCAAACGACTACAGGCAAGACTGAAGGCAGAAGGAGAGGGAATAATCGTCATTTCCTCAAGGGGAATCTGACGGGTGAGGGTGACACCAATTCCGTAGCACATGGGATCACCACTGGCCAAAACACAGACGGATTGACCACGACGGCGGATAATCTCGTTAACAGAGTCTTGGATGGGAGAAGTCCAGAGCAGTTTTTGCCGTTGATCCTCTGGGGGTAACATTGCCAGATGACGTTCACCACCGACAATAACTGATGCTAAAGAAAGCAGACTTCGCCCCACCGAACTTAACCCTTCTAAGCCATCTTCGCCAATTCCTATGATCGATAGCCATTTCGACTTACAATTGCGATCCGCCATATTAAAAAAAATCGCTACTATTTCATTATCTGCCATCAGGCTCTATCCTTCAAACAAGATATAATCGGGTTAGTGTCAAGTTAATTTAGAGGAAAAATTATGACCACCACCGCCGATGACGTTTGGAGATTATTAGCCGAATTAGTAGAAGCTCAAAAAGAAACCGAGCGACGCTTTCAAGCAACTGATCGCCAAATTACCAGACTCAGTAAAGAAATTGGTAATCTTGGCGGTAAATGGGGACGTTTTGTCGAAAATATGGTAGCCCCAGCTTGTGAGACTTTATTTTTAAATCGTCAGATTCCCGTACATCAAGTTAGTCAAAGAGTC
>NZ_SFBZ01000250.1:0-5097 GCF_007095495.1 Microcystis sp. M_QC_C_20170808_M9Col
CGGACAGAAATTCAAGCCCTCGGACAGACTACCCACTGTCTATTAGGTGAAAGCTTAGTAGATAAGGTAACTGGATGAACAGGGAATCCCGAAGCGCTTAGTGCGATGGGAGCGTCAATCTCAGAAAATTTCCATTGCCTGACTACAATTCTAAAGCTTCGTAGATGTATAATTTATTCAAAAAACCGACGGTGCTGAAGTGATAACTAGGTAAAGGGGGAGGGAACCATAATTCCGTTTGATAAACGCTGAAAATGACAAAATTCTTTCTAGTGGTGTTAGTGGCGATCGCTTCTTGTAAAAAAGGATGACCCGTATCCACCAACATTTTACAGTAACCCCGCAAGAGAGCCTGCACCTCGATGGAAGCTTGCGCCCGAGCGCAGACATTATCCTTAAGATAGCTAGTTAACCTCTGGGAAGCGTATTGTTCGTAATCTTGACGATTGGGGTTAGTTGTCAGCAATATCCCCGCAATTCCCCCTAAAACCACTCCTACCACCATTCCCCCTAACCGCGCCAATTTCATAAGCTCTCAAATCATCACTCACTTACCCTAACCATAGCCCGAATTAGGATAAAAAACCTGTTGTCAACGATTCGTTTTCTGGTATAGTAGATAGTTGTACGGCGAGCGTAGCCAAGTGGTTAAGGCAGTGGATTGTGGTTCCACCACTCGGGGGTTCGAGTCCCCTCGTTCGCCCTCTTTTTAAGGATCGCTGATGATTAGGCTTTGAGGGAGTCAATTGGCACTTACCCGCTCAAATCCCCAATCAATTCGTTATCGGTAAAACCCTACACCCCACCTGCCCCCCCGATGTCGGGGGGGTTGGGGGGGCCACACCCTGTCCCCACGAAAAACTTTTTGCCGCAAACCCTACTTACAGGTTAAGACGGCACTGGAGAAGCGGAGTAGCGATAACGTGATAGTTTAGATCCGATCGGTAATGTGATATTGGGACAATAATGACCAAAGTAAATCCGAAGTTAATTATTCATGGGGGAGCGAGTTCCCTAGAGGACAAAGGTGGTTTAGAATCAGTCCGCGATTCTCTCCGGGGGATTGTTAAGAATATTTACAACCTCCTTGACAATGGTGCTAGTGCTGTGGAGGCGGTGACAAAAGGATGTATGTTACTGGAGGATGAACCGCGATTTAATGCCGGGACCGGTTCGGTGGTGCAATCGGACGGTCAGGTGCGAATGAGTGCAGCCTTGATGGATGGTCGTCACCAGCGTTTAAGCGGTGTCATTAACGTCTCGCGGGTACAGAATCCCATTAGCCTGGCTCAATTTCTCCAAAGTCAAGAGGATCGCATTCTCTCGGAAATTGGAGCTGCAGATCTGGCCAGAGAATTACAAATTCCCCTCTATGATCCCCTCACCGATTATCGGATTCAAGAATGGATGGAGGAAAGAAAGACGAATTTTAACCGTAAAATGGCCCGTTTATTTGCCGATTCGTCAGCACAACGGGGAACTATCGGGGTAGTGGCTCTTGATCAGCAAGGAGACATCGCCGCCGGAACTTCTACCGGGGGGAAGGGACTAGAAAGAATCGGTCGCGTTAGTGACAGTGCCATGCCGGCCGGCAATTATGCGAATCCATGGGCGGGAGTAAGCTGTACGGGGGTCGGGGAAGATATTATCGATGAATGTTTAGCCGCTAAGGTGGTCATTCGCGTCACCGATGGTTTTTCCCTCGCCGCTGCCGTGGAGAAATCCATGCGCGAATCCCAAACTAATGGTCGGGATCTGGGCATGATTTCCCTTGATCGTCAGGGGAATATTGTTTGGGGGAAAACGGCGGAAATTCTCTTGGCTGCCTATCACGACGGTCAGGCGATCGGTGATACCCTAGAATGGCACGGTGAAAATGTCGGTTTAATCGGTCATGTCGCCGTCGGATAGTGGAACAAACTGCGATCGAGCCTAGTCTTTTCGGTTAATCTGTACAAGATACTTCTTCTCGAAAATCTCCGTGTGGCAATACATTATTCCTATTTTTGACCCCGATGTGAAAAACTGGTCAGCCGAAGCGCGATTATTGCGCTGGATGACTTTTTTGTGGCTGTTAGTCGGGTTAGTGGTGCTTTTTTCCGCTTCCTACGCTCTGGCTGACAGTCGCTTTGATAACGGACTATACTATTTTATCCGCCAATTAATCTGGCTTTGGATTGGCTTAATTGGCTTTAATTTCCTGGTGCGATTGCCGATCGAGAAACTCCTCAAAATCGCACCCTGGATGATTTTATTAGTTTTAGGATTAATTTTGATCACTCTTATCCCCGGTTTGGGAACTAATATCAACGGTGCCACCCGTTGGATTAAAATCGGGCCGATTCTCTTGCAACCGTCGGAATTTATGAAACCGTTTCTCGTCCTGCAAGGGGCGGCGGTTTTCGGTGGTTGGCCGCGTTTAAATGTCAATCAACGGTTAACTTGGATCGCTATTTTTGGGCTAATTCTAGCGGGCATCCTCTTACAACCTAACTTGAGTACCACTGCTCTGTGTGGTATAACTCTCTGGCTGATCGCTCTTGCCTCCGGTCTGCCTTTATCCTACATGACCAGCACCGCTTTACTGGGTTTAACTATGGCCGTGGTTAGTGTTACTTTCCGCGAATACCAGAGAAAACGGATTTTGTCTTTCTTAAACCCTTGGCAGGATCCCCGGGGTGATGGTTATCAATTAGTGCAGAGTTTACTGGCGATCGGTTCTGGCGGAACCACCGGCAGCGGTTACGGTTTATCCCAACAAAAATTATTTTATCTACCCTTCCCGGATACGGATTTTATTTTCGCTGTCTTTGGCGAGGAATTTGGTTTTATTGGCGGTATTTTACTGTTAATCATGCTATTTCTCTACGCTACTCTCGCCCTAATCGTGGCGGTTAAATGTCGTCATCGCATCAAAAAATTAGTGGCGATCGGGGCGATGGTAATTTTAATCGGTCAATCCCTGTTAAATATCGGTGTGGCCACTGGTTCTTTACCCACTACTGGCTTACCTTTCCCTCTCTTTAGTTATGGCGGCAGTTCCAGTTTAGCCAGTCTCTTTTTAGCCGCCCTCTTAATCCGGGTGGCTAGGGAAGAAAATGACCCCGATCTGGTTTCCACCAGTAAAAAAAGTCCTCAGAAAATTGTCTCGGTTTTCAGTCATCAGTGATGGATTGGGAATTATGAATTATGAGTCATGAATTATGAAGTGGGGAAGTGGGGAAGCTGTCTCATCACCCTATCACCCCAAAACCCCCCGCAACGCGCAAGCAGTGACCCCCCTATCTCCTGATTCCTGACTCCTCACCCAATGTTCGACAAAGATAAGTAAAAATTATTGATTGATTCCAAAAACTTGAGAATATTTAAATTAACATTCCGCAATATTTACAAATTCTTAAGAATTAATTGAGAAAGATTTTTATTTAACAACGATGTTACAATGGTGACAGCGATTTGATAGAATTTCATAATGGGTTATTTTGTGCTTTTTTGGTTAGCAATGGTTGAAACCCTTGCCACACCTACAGGGTGATCCTAATTAAGACGGGTAAATCAGTCAATTTCACGGGCAACGATGATCTTTTTTTTGTGTAGTTTTATTGCAAAAAAAAAGTTTTTTTGACAAAAAGCACAAAGTATGATAGAAGCCCAATGGATTTCTGGCTGCGAGTAATTATTGCAGAGAAGGGAAAGGGGAAAGAGGAGAAGGGAGAAGGGAGAAGGGAGAATAAATAGGGTTTGCGGCAAAAAGTTTTTCGGTGGTGGCAGGGTGTGGCCCCCCCAACCCCCCCCGACATCGGGGGGGCAGGTGGGGTGTCGGGTTTTACCCATTTTCAGGTGACCAATTACCTAATTTTCAGGGAAAAAGTCCAGGAATTTTCCCCCTGATCACTCCCATGCCTGGTACTTTTTGATTGACAAAAAGTCTAAAAGTCTTACCCAACAAGGTTTTTAGATTTATTCAGCAAACCCTACCTAATTTTCAGGGAAAAAGTACCGGAATTTTCCCCCCGCTCACTCCCAGGGTCAGTACTTTTTGATTGACAAAAAGTCTAAAAGTCTTATCCAACAAGGTTTTTATACTAAATCCGTTGAGTATAAGCTACTGATGAGGACAGGCACTCATGCAAAAGGGGGAATAAATAATCAGTCTTTAATAACCGGATTTAGTATTAGATTTATTCAGCAAGCTCTAATTAAAGATTTTCTTAAGATTTCTGGCCATAGCCGCTCCCCGCTCCCATGCAGTCTCAACCAGAGTTTTAGGCTTAACCGAGCCGTATTACCCCGCACCCCAGGGGAACTGTAGCCAATTTTGTCGGCAAGGTGCGAACTAACCCCCGTTCCCCGTTCCCCGGCCAAACCCTAGAAATCATCGGGAATAATCCATTGGGTCGGTTGCGTCAGTTTTTTTAGTCTAGCGGCTTCTGCCATTTCTAGCATCTTTTCCAAAGAAGTTTCGGCAATGAATTTGGCTGCTTCAGCGGCATGAGCTTGATTGGGGCATTTATCGCCTAAAATACAACCATTTAGGCAATCTACAGCACAATTTACCTGTTTTTCCATAAAAATTCTCTTTTTCTGACTAGATTTGGCCTTTATATTTTAACCCAACTTTTTTTAAGTACCTAAGCAAAATTAATTACACCAAATCCGTTTTTAATAGTGCGATTAACTCCCAAGTTATGGATTGTTTCTGCCCGCTTGCTGCTAGGCCGCTCCCCACTGACCCCTCTCGAATTTCCTATACTTTTTAAACAGGATTTAGTCGGACACATCTTGCTAATCCTTTTGCCGCTCTCAACCCTAGCTAAGTAATTATGCCAGTTAAGAAAGCGGCACGCTTAACCTTTCCCTAACCCATAAATTGCTATATATTTTAATTGTGTGAGGAGTGAGAAGAAAGCAAAGTCCTTGGGGTCGAAACACGGCAAGACTCCCGAGGGCTTTTCCATGTCTAGGGAACAATTGTCAGTCTTGACATCCTCGCCGCCCTAAAAGTGCGGCGATTCCTAAACCTCACGATTTAAGTTTCTGCTTCCACCACCGTCGCATACCACAGTTAAAAAACCATGTACTGTCTTACACAGAGTC
>NZ_SFBZ01000251.1:0-6949 GCF_007095495.1 Microcystis sp. M_QC_C_20170808_M9Col
TTTAGGCACTTTTTCCCTGAAAATTAGGTAATTGGCCACCTCAAAACTGGTAAAACCCCACACCCCACACCCCACACCCCACACCCTGCCCCCAGGAAAAACTTTTTCAGCAAACCCTAGATAGATTCTCAAAAAACAATCAAACAATTCTGTAAAATTGAGGCCATGACCTCATCTTCTTGCGCTTTTGCTGACACCGGAGCATTCAATGACTCTAGCAAAAATCAATGGTTTGTATAGATTTTGGCCTTGGCTCTAGGAGGAACGTGCTATCCCTACTACATAAATTAATCCCAGTCAAAACCCTTCATATATGTCTTGTGATCGGTTTACTGACCACCCTGTTAACCGCCTGTGGCGATCGCCTGACGGCTACCAATCTCCCCAGTTCCGAAACCCTTCATCTTCCCGTCGTCCAAGGCCGCATTTCTGAGGTTGCCCCCCCGGCCCTAATTCAGGAACTGCGCCCCAGTTTAGATCGTTACGCTCCCCAAGTAACGATTCTCAGTCCTCTGGCCGAACAAGTTTTCGATAACCCTCAGGTGACAGTTAAACTAAAAGTGTCGGAGCTGCCAATTTTCCAAGACGATACCCTGAAATTAGGACCCCACTTGAGCCTAATTGTCGATAATGAACCAGCAGCGGCTATCTACGACCTCAAGCAACCGATTATCCTAGAAAATCTTGCCCCCGGTACTCACACCCTCCGCGTCTTGGCCCTGCGGCCTTGGCAGGAAAGTTTTAAAAATGATGGGGCCTTCGCTGAAACAACCTTTCATATTCTGACAAAAACAGGCAAAAATGCCCCTGATAACAACTTACCCCTATTAACCTACAGTAGTCCGCAAGGAATCTACGGTGCAGAACCGATCCTGCTCGATTTTTATCTGAGTAATGCTCCTCTACGTCTGCCCAATACTGCCAACGGGGATAATAATCTTCAAGATTGGCGCATTCGTGTCACTGTCAACGGTGAGAGTTTTCTGCTTGATACTTGGGAACCGATCTATCTCAAGGGTTTTGCCAAGGGCAATAACTGGGTACAATTAGAATTCATCGATGGTAAGGGCAATAAAATCGAAAACGAGTTTAATACCAGCGTGCGCGTGATTAGCTTTGATCCCTCTTACCAAGACGGCCTTAGTCAATTAGTCCGCGGCGATTTATCCCCTACAATTGCCCGTAGCATTGTTGATCCCAACTATAAAACCATTCCCAGTCTAGAGGAAAAAACTCCCATAGTTGAGGAAGAAACCCCCGTTATTGAGCCAGAAACCCCTATAGTGGAAGAAACCCCCGTTATTGAGGAAGAAGAAACCCCTATAGTTGAGGAAATCCCTGTTATTGAGGAGGAAACTCCTGTTATTGAGCCAGAAAGCCCAATAGTGGAAGAAAATACTGTTATTGAGCCAGAAAGCCCAATAGTGGAAGAAAAACCAGTAGAGACAGAAACAATCGAAAAGGTAGAGGAAACCCCTGAAGCGATCGAATCTCCCTTAACCACCATACCGGAGACAAAGGACATTAATGAACCGGGCTCTAGTATTTAGCCTCCGGTAGAAGTGGAACCTATTCCCGAACCCCAGAACAATAGCGAGCCAAAAATCACCATTTTTGATCGCATTCAACAAACCTTAAATCGTTTCCAGTTACCCTCTCCCCTAGCAGAAACAGATATCGAACTAAGCTGTTAAGCATTTAAATTGCTTGTTGAGACGAGGCAAGAGGCAAGAGGCAAGAGGCAACAGTAAAGGGATTGGGGGAGATTCGGCTAATCTTAAGAATAAGTGCTTTAAATGCCTGAATTATTCACCAATATCGATCGATCTTAAAGCCTAGCTTCATCCGGTTTTCAGGGAATAGGGTAATGGGGAAGTGGGGAGGTGGGAATTATGAATTAGGAGGTGGGGAGGTAGGGGAATGGGGGAATTTCAACTAAAACCCTAAAACCCTAACACCCTAACACCCCAACACCCTAAAACCCTAAAAACCCAACCCCCAACCCTCAACACCTCGATCGAGAAATTATTAAACAAATATTTCGCAATATAGACAAAATTGGGAACTAAGTTATAATTTAGAACGTCTCTGAGTAATTTACTAACTTTTTGCTTGAGGTAATTGTGTTTAACAAAATTTCCCTTGTCGCTGGTTTTGCCGGTTTAGTTGCCCTAACCACCGTTGGCGCTGTACCCGTACAAGCAGGACCGGAAAATAACGAAATCCTGATCAGTCAACTGCGCGGCCATAACACCTACAGAGGTGAACCGCAACTTAACCCCGGTGACTATATACTAGGTCGCGTCCGGGGAACCGTGGGTGGAATTCTGTCCATCCAATTGATCAGACCTGTGACAGTGGATGGCAAAGAAATTTTCAGTGGTGACTTTGCTGACGGAACCACCGCTCGTATTACTGGGGATGCCACCGGTGGCGACGATGTACTATTGCAAGTGGTAGATGGCAAGTTAATTTATGTGGGTAAAGCTCGTCCCTATTGGGTTTCCCGCTTGAAACTAAAATCGGAAACCGCTACCAGCAGCAATCGCTCGCAACTTTTAAGAGAACTTAACCAAAAAGAACCCGCTTGGGGACTTCCCGCTTTACCCCCGGAAACCAGAACCTTTACTGAAGTTGCTCCTCAACCCGCTTCCGAGCCTAGTGTATCTCCTATCCGCGGACTTTGGTAGTGGGAAGACATCAGGAGAAAATTTAATACAAGCGTACTAAGTATGCCCCTCTTTTTTCTATGGAAGGGGGGGGTCTTTTTTCGTCAAAAATTGAGAAATAACTGCATTTCAGCCCAGATTCTCGTCATCACATCGGTAAGGGCATGATCACTATCTAATTCGATTAATTTTACCCAAGGACGATTTATGCAATAATGGCGACTATTTTCTAGGGGAATCACCTCATCGGCACGACCATGAATAATCAGGGTGGGGAGCTGCCTGATTAACTTTTCTTGGGGATAATTAGCTAAATCCTCGATAAATTTGGAATAAATTGGCAGAGAACGACGATAACCGTAGTGATAAACCGATAAACTCCCAGATTTTTGCCAATTGGCTAGGGTTTCTGCTCCCAATTGTCCTAACCAAATCGGCCCGAAATTAAAAGCCGGAGCTAATAAAACGAGCCTTTGCACCTGAGAATAAGTTTCTGCCAGCCAAGCTGCCGTTAAACCGCCAAAACTGGAACCAATCAGAGTAACGGGAAGCTGAGATTGTTGAATCAATGGGCCGATTTGGACAATCTGACGAGTGAGAGTTAAGCTAGAAAAGTCATCACCGTTAAGATCGGGAATTTCCATTGCTAAACCCCTCTTTTGCCAACAATGTCTCAAAAATTGCGCTTTTGTTGATTGGGGGCTAGAAGCAAAACCGTGTAGATAAATATATCTGTTTTCAAGGACCGCCATTCTAGAACCAATTAGATTTCTTCATCTTGCTCTTTGGTAGCACTGGGAGAAGAATTATAAATAGCATCTAACTGCTGACGAGCATCTTCGACAGTGACAGAACGAATCACTAACAGAGGTTCGTTAATCAGCTGTCCGGCCTCGTCCAAAAGTTCCGGATGGGAAGTCATGGGATAACCGTAGGGATTATAGGAATTACCCGATTTAGCAGGACGTTTCTGGGAATCCATGCTAACAGTAATCAGACTACGAATTAAGTTATTAATGGTCAAAAAAGCGATAACTGTGAAGGCGAGGATATAGAGTAGGTGTAGCATTGACCAAGTCTCCCATGAATTATGTGTGAATATTCCTAATTGCCAAAACTTTATGCTAAAAATTCGCTCAACTCTCTAGCTTACCAAAAAGTTTCAGGTTAAGCGTCAGTTTGAGGAGATTGATATTCTCCCCAACCCTGTAATCGACGACGACGACTGCTGACACCCCAACACTCTGCCACCAACTGATGCCAAGGCAACAACATCTTGGCCTCGATACCCACCTGACCACCGGTGGTTTTAAAGAGTAAATAAGCTGTGGCCACCTCCTGTTGGGCATTTTTGACTCTTGCCAATAAATCGTTTTGTTCCTCGAGGCTGAGAAAGGATAATCTCTCGGATTCGAGGAGGAGACGGGAACGGGAAAACCAATGGGTGAAATCCTCTAGTAGAGGTTCCAAGATAGTTTTCAGGAGTTCGTTTTCGGTTGGTTGCGAAGGGAACATTATTCTTATAATGACGATTTTGCTTACCTTAATCTTAGCGTTATTTATATTTCTTAACATTGTGACGGGAAAATTTTAAGATTTGCCCCGGCTGTAGGCGGCACTAAAGAAGTCCTGTTCGCAACTAAGGGCATAACGATAGGATAAAGAGATATTTTCCGTCATCAGGGCGTATTTATCGGCTAATTCCTCTAACTGACTTGCTAAAGCGGCGAATTCATCCCCACTATAACTATCAATCCAAGCTTGATAGGGATTCTCAGAAATCGGCTCTAGGGCTAATTGTTGACCCAGATAAGCATAAAGACGCATACAGGGACTCATCGCCACGGCAATCGCACCGATGTCACCCATCCAAGCGGTAGCGAGAAGAAAATCCGTATAGCGACGGGTGGCGTTAGCGGGCTGAACCTTTCTCAGGTCAACCCCCCACTGTAAAGCGTAATTTTCGTGTAATTCTAATTCCTTTAATACCCCTGCCGCTAACCGATGAAAGCTAGTGAATCCCTGCCAATCGGGAGCTTTAGCAGCGGCGATACTGTAAGCACGGGCGAAAGATTCCAGAAAAAAAGCATCTTGACCGACATAGAAAGCGAAACAGTCCCGTTTAAGCTCTCCTGTGGCGATACCTCGCACAAAAGGGTGTTCTAGACAAGCTTGCACTAGATCTTGATGGCTGTGCCAAAGTTGCTGACTAAGCATGGGAAAATACTAATTAGGTGGACAAGGTTGGTTAACTAGAGTTCAGCATCTCACAGGGTGACAGAGAGCCTGAGTTGTCATCCCTTGATTTCCTTAACCCAAACCGACGTTAACCCTGTTAAAATAAAGATAACTGACTAAATTGGAATTAAAAACTATGCGACTTAAGCGATGGGAGTCCCCCCGCCGTCAGGGACGTAACGACAAAGGCAAGGGCGGTTCGGCCCGACAGCGACAACTGAAAAAACAATTTAAAATGCTGTCGAAAAAACTGAAAGGGGGAGAGAGTAACATCTCTCCTCTTTTTTTGTCCCCAGCAATCTCCGCTGAAAAATCTTCCTCTGGGAAACTCTCAGTCTCCTGAAACAGTCCCAGACTTGAGCCACTTTCAGATTAGGAAAAAAAATGAAGCGTACACTTGCCGTCATGACGATGACAGTAGCTTTAACCCTCACCAGTAACCATTCTAGCCTTGCGGGAGCAATCTTCGATCGCATTCAAAAAACTGGGATAATTACTGCCGGCGCTCGTAAAGATGCTATTCCCTTTGGTTTTGTCAACTCCCAGGGCAAGTGGGTGGGTTACAGCCTTGATATGTTAGAGTTAATTCGCAAGGAAACCGAACGGAAGTTAGGAAAACCAATTAAGTTAAAAATTGTTGAGATTACTCCCCAAAATCGTTTTGAAAAGTTGAAAACAGGGGTGATAGATATCGAATGTGGCTCCACTACTTTTACTTGGAAAAGAGAAAATGAAGTGGATTTTTCCGTTAGTTATTTTGCCAGTGGTACTCAATTGCTCACCCGCAAAGGGAGTAATCTCGATGACATCGGTAGCTTGGCAGGCAGACGCATTGGAGTGATTGCCAATACTACTAATGAAGCAGTAATTAAAACCCAACAACCCGCCGCTATTTTGGTCAAAGTTAAAAATCGTGGCGAGGGTTTACAAAAACTAGAAGCGGGAGAAATTGATGGTTTTGCCAGTGATGGCATTACCCTGGAAGGCTTAAGGAAAAGCGCTAAAAATCCTAATAATTTAGCCATAGTTCCCTCCTATCCCTACGCCTACGAATCCTACGCCTGTACTTTACCTGAAAATGATTCTAAATGGCGCGATACAGTGAATTATACCCTATTAAAATTCATGGAAGGGATCGTCAGTGACCAACAACAAGCGGTGACAATTTATGAACGTTGGTTTGGTGAAGACGGTGTTGTTCCCTATTCCAGAGAAACTATTAATGATTATTTTCAAGGTATTGTCAACACCTACGAATGGATTCCTTTAACTGTATTTCCTTAAAATTAAGACCTTTTCAGGGACCAGTTGAAAAAGGCAAGGGTCAAGAGGCAAGAGGCAAAAGTATCGATTAATTTGTCTCCCTAAGACTCTTGTTGACCCTAATAAATCCTGTTTACAAGGGATAGGAAAGCGGTAAAATGGGGAGAAGGGAGCGGGTTTTTAAAGTTGGATTTGTTATTAATCAAGTTAATAAAGGTAAAAAATAAACCCCCTCAACTGACTGAATTAAGGGGCGATTGCGAGTTTTTTATTAATGGTTTTTAGGAGACTTTTGTGGTTTCCTTTTCTGAGGGTTTGGAGGGTTTTATACCATTTTTCTTTATTCGCGTCACAACGAATGCAGGCTTGGCAAGCATTCGAGCGTGGATGTCTGTCATGGATTTAGAAATTTGGTATTAGTTGGCACTTTAGGGTTATCTCCATACTTTCACCCGCATTATATCAAAATGATAATCATAGCTCCAAAAAGGTATATCTAATTCTCTTGAGATGATAGCAGTCAAAGCATCAACAATAGTAATAGTTTGATCAGGAAATTGTTTAGCTTTTGCTATGGCTGCGAAATACTGATCTTCTGTCGGATTGATCAGATTAGCAGATTCTAAGCAATTTTGTGTGAATTGACATCCTCACCGCCGTAAACGGACGGCGATTCCCAAACCTCACGATTTAGGTTTCTGCTTCTTTCCCGAAGGATTTTTCGCACCTGCCTTAACAGATTTACTCTGTTCTGGTCTTATGGTCGCTCTACAGACTGA
>NZ_SFBZ01000252.1:0-19991 GCF_007095495.1 Microcystis sp. M_QC_C_20170808_M9Col
GCTTCTCGCAAAGCTCGTCAGGATTATTATGGCAAAATTACCTTTTCTTTTATTCAGGAGTTTGAGGCTTTCACATAACAGTACTTGTCTTTGTATTGAAAAATGTGTCCGTCAGTCAGTCTCCTTGCTGTTTAATTTCAGTGATTGCTTTTTCTACATCGTCTATTTTTTCAATTTTATAGAGACTAATATGCTTCGCAATTAACTGATTTTTTTCATTTATTTGAGGATTTAAGTACTTGAAAGTGCTTAGAATTTCATCATAAAAAGCTCCAATAGTGGGATATGTTTGAACGGGAGCATCTTTTACAAGAAAAAAAGCGAACTTCAAAGGCTGTATTTCACGAACCTCAATAGGTTTTTCAGGCTTTTCGATCTCTAAAAAAATATTTTTTAGATAGTCTTTAGTTAATCCAGATAGATATACCTTCAAACTTGGATTTATGTTTCCAGGTAAAGGACCAGGATATTTTGGAATAGTGATCCTTGGGGTTCCACCAATTGCAGTTAGCATATTGCAGACTAAACCCATATGTAACATTTCTTCAAGAATAATACTCTTGATAATGTTTGCGGCTTCTGTGTTTGGATCTATAATTGACCACCATGCACAAAGATAGGGAGGTAAAGTAGATAATTCTACTTCAATTGCCATAGCTAAAGCCTGTTTTAGCCATTCTAAATTTCTGTGCTTTTGTTCGATATCAATAAACTGTTTAATTGCCGTAAAAGATGCGAATTGAGAAAGGGATTCATTAGACATCGTGATAACTCCTTGGTAGATTATTTTTGAGGTTGAATTGAAGTAATCAGAAAAATATTGGTTTCCCTTTCGTCAACTCAACCTACAAGAGCAGCGACAAAGCAGTGATCGCACTACAGAATACTTGTGTAAGCCGCTTTCGCGCTTTTTTGTCCACAAGATTTAAATCCATATTGTGGGCCTGGGGCGATAACTTGCCAAAATACCCGATCCCCTGGATTTATTTTGTAATCACTATAACTTTCTCCATTTATTCCAGAAGTCATTGGACCTGGCCCGCCATTGACAGAATAAAACCAAAATGCGATGCCTTTATCTTCAGTCGTAGCGGGTGGAGGAGCAACATAATCACCGTCTCCTGGGTAACCGACTGGAATAGTAAAGCGACCAATAAAAGATTTTCCAGGTGGTACGACATCGGGATCATAAGCAATATCTGAATTTGAGTAAATCACAGGATTATTGTTTACATCCCGTGCATTAATCATAAGTTCAGCGATTGTTTTACCAGAACCATAGTAAGTTACCGAGTAACCGAAAGGACTTGTAAAAGGATCGGATGGGTTGCCACTGTAATAAATTTGCAAGGTATTTTGATGAGAGCTTTGGTTTAATACTGTTCCTTGAACTGCATTATGTAGAACATTTTGCAAAAGTCGCACTGAATTAGTATAGGAATCTAAATGGCGAGCTATGCGATAACCATTAACTGAAGCCGTGCTAGCTGAATGCAAAACTCTTCGTAAAACGGCTCTTTCTGCTTTAGTTAAATTTTCAGATTTTTAGACTCCTTCAGGGTCAGTAATGAAATCAACTAATTTAGAAGAGTCTTGTAACAACTCATCAACAAAGCTTAATAAACGTGACATATGGCTCCTAAATTCTGAAAAGTAAGCTTTTTTAACTCTATATTTTGGGTGTCTTTTTACGCAACCAAAGTTTACCAACTTAAGGAAAAAAATCGTAAAATTCCCCAAATCCCTACCCCACATAACTTCCAGCCCCTCAACCCTCTCGCAAAAATCCTTAACTTGGGAAAAATTCCCAACTTTACCAACTTAAGCCCAAGCCTTGTCAAAATATCCTGACAATCTCCCCACTCTCCCAACCCCAAACTTGTAACTCATACCCAAGACCACAAAAACAGCAAGCTACATCAAGAACCGCGATCTCCACAGCCCAGAAACCCACCCCACCGCAGAAACGAGAAAAACCTCTTGCCTCCGCAACCCTGGGATGATCCCACAGTAACAAACCTATAATGAAAAAAAGCCCAGCCTTAACGACCCTGAAATTAACCCTAAAACCCGAACACCAAAAGCTAATCGAAGCCAAACTGAATACAGGACGTTATGCCAATCCAGACGAAATCATTGCCGAAGCCTTGCAATTACTCAGTAAACGCGATCGCTATCAACAATGGGCAATCGAGTTTGATCCCCCTAAATCCCCCGTTCGGCTGATCTCACGGCCGAAGCCTTAAAAAAGGGGACTTTCTTGAAGAGGCGAAGGAATTGATGGAGAAACCGCGATACAATCAGCGATCGCCCGATAAATCTCTATAATATTCTATAATATCGAGTATTCCCCCATCCCAAACCAGCCATGACAGCCAAAGAACAACTCCTACAGGAAATCGAAACCGCCTCCGATGAAACCATTGACCAACTCCTCAACTTCCTCCATCAAACCCAAACCACCAAACCGAAACAACCCTTTTGGCAATTTATCGAAGAACTCACCGCCGATATTCCCCCAGAAGTCTTAGAAACCCTACCCACCGATGGAGCCGAACAACACGATCATTATCTTTATGGCACACCAAAACAATAACAATGAAACTCATCTTTGCTGATACTTTTTATTGGATTGCCTTGATTAATCCCAGGGATAACTGGCACTTTATTGCCTTAAATTATGCCCAAAAATATACAGATGATTATCTAATAACTACCGATGGCATTGTAGATGAAACACTCAATTATTTTGCAACTAAAGGTGCGATTATGCGTCGAAAAGCTCTTGCGACCTACTTTCAAATCCGTCAAGAGCCGAACATGGAAATTATTTCTTATACGCCTCAACTCAGACAAGCTGGAATTCAACTATTTGATGAACGTCCTGATAAGGGCTATAGCCTGACAGACTGCATTTCTATGATTGTGATGAAACAAAGGAGAATTGCAGAAGTATTAACCCATGACAAACACTTCACCCAAGAAAACTTTCGGATTTTGTTCCAAGATTCTAATTTTAATAATCTTACTTAGAATTTGATTGCTTAGAGCAGTATTTCATTATTGATCTCCACAGAATCGGGCATCGTCGGGAAATTTATGAGGCATAGCGGCGATCGCCTAACCCTAACTTTCAAGAACAATATAGACTCTTTTCTGCCGAACCTCTTAAATTCAGACTAAACTAGACTATCACTGCAATATCATAGACTTAGTTAAGAAAATTGTTAGAGAACCTTAACCATGCTCAAACATTATGACGTGACCATCGAAGGCGATCATATCCAATGGCTAGGGGAAAAGCCCAAAGCACAGACCCTCCGCGCCATCCTTATCATTGAAGAAGAACCATCTCCCTCGACCCAAACAAAACGCACAATCCCGACTCATTTGATCGGTAAAGGCAAAACCTTAGGGGATATTGTCAGTCCTATCGTGGATCAAGAAGATTGGGAATGTAAAACTTCTGCCCCTTCCCCACTAAACAACAAACCGATTTGGGAAATCGCCGATGAAATAATCGCCACCATCCCTGAAGAATCCTTTGACCAGATCCCCACCGATGCGGCGGCCAACTTGGATTACTATCTTTATGGCAATTCTCCTCAAGAATAATGCAGACCCTCTTCGCCGACACATTTTATTGGGTTGCCTTGATTCATGCTAAAGATCAATGGCATAGACAAGTGCGAGCTTTTAGTACGTTAATTCAAGATTATTCTTTAATTACAACCGATTTAGTCTTGGTGGAATATCTCAACTTTTTTGCCAAATTTGATCAACCCATGAAACAAGGTGTCGTCAATTTCTATCGCCAAATCCGAACCTCTCCAAATCTGCAAATTATTAGCGTTGATTCCTATTTAATTCAATCAGGTGTAGAACTTTATGCCAACCGTCTAGATAAAGGCTATAGCCTCACAGATTGCATCTCTATGATTGTAATGAAACAAAGAGGCATTATAGAAGTCTTAACCCATGACAAACACTTTACCCAAGAAAACTTGCGGATTTTGTTCCAAGATTCTAATTTTAATAACCTTACTTAGAATTTGATTGCTTAGAGCAGTATTTCATTATTGATCTCCACAAAATCGGGCATCGTCAGGAAATTTATCAAGCATAACGGTGATCGCTATAATATCGAATATCTCCCGTCCCCAAAACTCCCTACTCCCTTGACCAGCAATGAAAAGCGTCACCTCAAGTAAATTACAAAATAACCTAGACCAACTGCTCGATGAAATCCTCAACACAGGAAAACCCCTAGAAATTGAGCGCAACGGCAAACGATTAATCATTAGTCCCGTTGAAACCGTAGATAAATTACAAAAATTAATTTATCGTCCTCAAGCCATTATTGGCGATCCCGATGATCTTGTACAAATCAGTTGGGAACAGGAGACAAACCTTGATTTACCTTGATACTCATATTGTTGTCTGGCTTTATGCAGGACTAACTGCTAAATTAAGCGATTGCGCCAAACATCTAATTAACGAGAATTAACTCTATATTTCGCCGATAGTAAGGCTAGGGTTACAATATTTATACGAAATTGGGCGAATTACTGAAAAATCAGACGACATTGTTCTAGAATTAGTAAGTTGCCTTGATTTAAAGGTATGTAAAAAAGATTTTAATTTAATTATTAATCAGTCTGTCATTATTAACTGGACTCGTGATCCCTTTGATCGCTTAATTGTTAGTAACGCTTCAGTAGATAAACATATTTTACTAACCAAAGATTATCACATTTTAAATCATTATGAAAATGCCGTATGGGATTAATCACAATCTATGGGAAATTGATGAAGCATAACGGCGATCAGATCATTCAATCGCTAAATAACGATAGACTCCCATAGGTTAAGTACATAATAACTGTTCAAGGAGAATCATCGGTGATCTCACCTAGTTAAAATCCTGACTCCTAGCGCAAACTTTAAATATTGTAAAAAAAGTAATTTTTTGTATCCCCACTGATTACCATAATGGAAAATTCTGCTAATCTCTATGTTGATGAGGTAACTTATGGAACAGTCAAAGGGTAAATCCTCTCGTCAGCGCGGCGTAATCTTAACCTCTATCGGCTACCAAAAACTGCACCGTGCTAAAGTGAATTGGGAAATAAAACAAAACACTCGCTGCACCTTAGACATTCTTAGCCAACAAACTGGACTGACTGCCAATACTCTCAGTAAAATTTTTAGTCGCTCTGTCGCCGTTGATAAACGTAGTCTGTGGGTCTGCTTTTCTGCCTTTAATCTCGATTTAGACGGTCAAGATTATTTATCCAGTTTTACCCTTGCCTACAAAGACCGCCAATTTTCACATTGGGGGATAAATATGAACTGTTAAAAAGAAGGTGACAGCTAATAAAGGCGTTCAATCGTATCCAAAAGTTAGTTTGGGTCTAGGTTTTAAAAATCCCAGAAAAGAAGATTCATATCTGAAATCAGCAACGCCTCAAATTTAATTTGACTCGAATGTATGAGACCCATTTCCCCACACAGATCGATAGAGAGCTTTTCTCATAAAGATGAAGTATAAGCTAATTCGGTATCGACGATCGACTCCTACCTGACCATTAAGATAACTGTTATCAGTAATTATGGGAAAATAAATCCCCATATCTTATTTCCTCGTGGCACAATAGAGACAAAGTATAAAAAACTTAACAATAAGGAGGGGTTCGATGGTTGCTACACCAGTCAAAACAAAACGTCTCACCGTGCAGGTGGCCGATCTCACCGCAGACACTACCGCTATTCGTTCCCTCGATTGGGATCGCGATCGCTTCGATATTGAATTCGGATTACAAAACGGTACGACTTATAACTCCTATCTGATTCGTGGGGAAAAAATCGCCCTTGTGGATACCTCTCACGAAAAATTCCGTCAACTATATTTTGATAGTCTCAACGGATTAATTAACCCCCAAGAAATTGATTATTTAATTATCAGTCATACCGAACCCGATCACAGTGGTTTAGTCAGAGATATATTGGAACTCGCTCCCAATATTACCGTCGTTGGGTCGAAAGTAGCAATTCAGTTTTTAGAGAATTTAGTTCATCATCCCTTTCAACGTCAACTGGTCAAAAATGGCGATCAGTTAGACCTAGGTAATGGTCACATTCTCGAATTTGTTAACGCTCCTAATTTACACTGGCCCGATACTATTTTTACCTACGATCACGGTTCGGGAATTTTATTTACCTGTGATGCTTTTGGAATGCACTACTGTTCCGATGATCTTTACGATGAGCAATTAAGTGCTATTGAACCGGATTATCGCTTCTATTATGAGTGTTTAATGGCTCCTAATGCTCGCTCGGTACTAGCGGCGATGAAACGGATGGAACCCCTAGGTCATATTAATCTCGTGGCTAATGGTCATGGACCAGTATTAAAACATAATGTTACTGAATTATTGACCCATTATCGTGATTGGAGTCAAGCACAAACTAAGGCAGAAAAAACCGTCGCTGTTTTCTATATTTCCGATTATGGTTATAGCGATCGCCTCTGTCAATCCATTGCTAAAGGTATTACTAAAACTGGTTTAGCTGTAGAAACTCTAGACCTGAAATCCGCCGATCCCCAGGAGGTAAAAGAATTAGCTTCTTCCGCGGTGGGAATCGTCATCGGTACTCCCCCTGTTTCTGGTATTAATGCCCAAGAAATTACGGGAAATCTAGGCACAATTCTCGCCTCGGTTAACCCCAAACAATATATCGGAATGTTTGAATCTCAAGGGGGTGATGATGAATCAATTTTACCTCTATTTAATAAGTTTCGTGAAGTTGGTTTAACCAAAGCTTTTGATCCCATTCGTAGCGCGGAAACTCCTAACGAGAGTCTCTATCAACGCTGTGAAGAAGCGGGGACAGATATGGGACAACTATTAACCCAAGAGGTAAAAGTTAAACAAAGAAAATCCCTCGATACTGACCTTGATAAAGCCATCGGACGGATTAGCGGTGGTCTATATATTATTACCACCAAGAAAGGAGACAGAAGCGGGGCAATGGTCGCTTCTTGGGTGACTCAAGCAAGTTTTGATCCTCCCGGTTTTACCGTTGCTGTGGCCAAAGATCGGGCGATCGAGTCTTTACTGCAAGTGGGGGATCAATTCATTTTAAATATTCTGGAAGAAGGCAATTATCAAACCCTGATGAAACACTTTTTAAAACGTTTCGGACCTGGGGAAGATCGTTTTGCAGGAGTCAATACTCGCACCGCTAATAATGGTTCGCCGATTTTAGCCGATGCCCTCGCTTATTTAGAATGTGAGGTAGTTAGTCGCATGGAATGTGCTGACCACTGGATTGTTTACAATAAAGTCACCGATGGTCGCGTTTCTAAACCTGATGGTTTAACGGCTGTTCACCATCGCAAAGTCGGTAATTATTATTAGGATTCTTGCTTGATTTGACTGGTTGAGAAAATACAGATCAAGATGCTTACTCTCAGCTTTTGAGATGGTTTAACCTCTCAACCAGTTAGTCATACTAAATCCGTTAAGTATAGGCTACATATCAGAATAGCCGAACGGCAAAAGAAGTACAAGGGCATCCGAGGGGGTCAACGAGAGAATAAGGATTTTAGCGATTGTCTTACCCCCTCAGATGCTTATAGATTGTCACAACAATATAAATTTATCTTATGGTAATACTCAAAGAAAAGGTTTTTCTCCGCGCCACTACCTTATACTAAATCTGGTTATTAAAAACTGATTATTTATTCCCCCTTTTGCCTGTTGCCTTTTGCCTCTCCTCATAACTAGCCTGTACTCAACGGATTTAGTATTAGTCCTAATTTTTCGGTGAATGGTCAATTCTTTAATGGCATTGGCAGGATGAGTTTAATTACACTGTTTACAGTGTAATTAAAAGTTAAAAAAATTGATGTCCCAAGTTGTTAGCGCCAGACTGCCCGACCACACAGCAGAAAGACTGAAACGGTTAGCCCGCCGATTAGGAAAAACCCCCAGCGAAACCAGCGCGATTTTAATCGAGGAATCTCTCCGAGAAAGCGAGTTCCCCTATATTGAATTTCGCCATTCAGCAATTCTAAATTTGCCCTGTAGCAAGGCTTTTGGGAGTTAGTTCGCATAATATGGGGTAAAATTCAATGGGATTGCGAATTTCATTTCACGAGTCTTCAGGCTTTTGACGGCTCTCTTGGGTTTGGTGGGTAAAATGTATTCTAAGATACAGTCCTGCTGGCGAGCGAGTGGAAGGAACCACTCCAGACACAAAGGACACAGAGATCGATCACTACTATATAAGTTAAACTTATCACACAAAGAATAAGAGAGCCTTTTGACGTGATAGTACACCCAAAGTTGCCCCAAAAATCCTCCTTTAAAATGTTCTTTAAATCCCTAAAAGGCTTGCTGTGTCTAAAACTGAGAATTGCTGCAAAAGTCTAATTCTTTTGGACAGATTGCGATCTGATGTGTTATATTAGTCAAAGGTGTGGCAGAAATGACTACAATTATCCATCGCGAGAAGACCTGATTTTTGTCTACGCATGGAGACGTAGTAATGAAAATCACCAAAATCGCCGCCATTAAGGTTTCCGCCTTAGTTGTCTGTAATGTAGTCTCGCTAGTTGCACCTCACCCTGTGATCGCACCTGCGGTAAACGTTCTGGTCTGGGGATCGATCGAAATCTGCATCAACAACAGAAAGCCAAAAGACGAAAAATAAGTAGGGCTTGCTGAAAAAGTACGGGCGAAGCATTCGGACAGAAAATCTAGGGTTTCACCGATAGGTTATTGCCCGAATGCTTCGCCCCTACAGGACGCGGGCCGATGAAGACGCAAGGTTTTGAACGACGATTCTCTCAAAATCTTGCACCTGTGAGAGCAAAACAGAACCCTAAAAACCTTACCTCGTCTATATTTCACATTTATTCAGCAAGCCCTAAGTAATCAATATCCCCTAGTTTAACTAAAAACTAGGGGAACGTATTTTTTGTAGGGAGTTTGCTAATTCTTCGAGATGATCCTCTAAAGGGATATAATCATTTTCCGTCCATTCACATAGGGTTTTCAATGCAGAAATAAATTTACCTTTAATCTCGTTTCTATAAACCTCATCTACGCTTTGATCTAGATTAATCCTTTGAGAATTGCAATAGCTAACCTTGTCTTCAAGATACTTTCTTAATTCCTCGGGATGGGTGAGATAAAGAATCATTTCTTCTTTTTTTACTCCCCGTAAATTGTGCATTAGTTGGTTACGGCGATCGAATTCATGCTCACGAAGAGAAGTGCATGACCATGTTAGTAGTTCCCAGTAGTCTTCCTTTTTCGTTGACGTTAATTGATATAACCAATTCAAAAGATTTTGTAAATTAAATTCGCATCCTTTATCTGCTTTCCAAATTTCCTTTGACTTTAATTTGCTAAGTTCTTTGCTATAAAAATCTTTTAAGGATTTAGGCATTTTTAAATATTGACAAGCGGCATTTATATTCGATTCAGAAAAACCAATTAATTTATTAATTTCATTAAAAGATACGCAATACAATCCAGTTTTATCCCACTTAACTAATTGAGACACGCGAACGTTATTGACTTGATCGTTTATCTGATTAATATGATGAATAATAGCCGCTTTTAAAAACGTCTCCTGCGCGGCATTTAATAGAGTGATTCCCTGAAGATAGTTTTCTTGTTTCAAGAAATATTCGATTAAATCTAAGGTTTTACGAACTCTCTTGATCGCTTGTGTCGGATCAAATTCATCGCCAGTGTCTATGGTTTTAATATTAAAAAGATCGATGTATCTTTCTAGCTCCTTAATTTTTTCTTTTTCTGAGTTATTGTATTCTACCTCTTTTAATAATGCTAATGCCGACCCCGGAAAACCATCTGTGATTAATTTTTTAGCCTTCTGTATTTGTAATTGTTTCCAATAGCTAGAAATCGGAATAATTTCGGGGCTTGTTTTAATATTATTTTCTTCATAATATCGATTAACTATCAAGAACTTGACGTTAGAGAAGTAACCAATACTGACAAATTGAACGGCCGAGGAAATAGCGGGGGTACTAGCTTGATGACTGATGTAAAAAACATCGTCTTGCTGTATTTTTGTTAACTCTTCGGTGACAAGAGTTAACACTTGATCCCAGTGATCTAGTCCTGTATCCTTATCAGAGTGATCTAGTCCTCTATCCTTATCAGAAGGCTGTAAAGTGATAAAATCCGGTTTTAGCTTAAGTTTGGTCTGGAAGTACCATTCAAAAAGCGGTTTTAAGGTACAGGTATCTTGCCAGAAAGGACAGGAAGAATTTTTGATGTCCGATGTTTCAAAAAGCTTTTCTTGATCGGTTAGGATGATATAAACTCGATCGGGAAATTCTTGATCTTGAAATGCTTGAATTAAAACATCAAGCAAAGGGAATACTAAATCTGAATAACAATGTTCATGATCTTGATAAACTAATCCCAAAACTCTAGCGGCAACGGGAAAAAAGTTAGTATTTTTTTCTTTTTTTGGCTCGATAAAATCTTGACCCGTTCCTTGGCAATGACAGAGAGGTTCTTTCTCTCTAGCCTTCTCAAATAATCCCTTCCCTCTCGTCCAATTGGCATCGGTATTTAATTGAATATCGCTGTTTCCCGTTGTGATAATCCAAGTAGTCATGGTTTTACCCGATAAATAGGGTTTGCTGAATAAATGAGCAATATGGACGAGGTAAGGGTTTTAGGGTTCTGTTTTGCTCTCACAGGTGCAAGATTTTGATCGTCGTTCAAAACCTTGCGTCTTTATCGGCCCGCGTCCTGTAGGGGCGAAGCATTCGGGCAATAACCTATCGGTGAAACTGTAGATTTTCTATCCGAATGCTTCGCCCGTACTTTTTCAGCATACTCGATAAATATGACAAATATTACCAAATTTTTACAAAGTCCGATCGCTCGTTGAGAAAAGCGATAAAATGAGCGCTATCCTCGGTTGGTTCGGGAAAGAAAGTCAATAGTTCGATCGGTGGTTTCTGTCGTTGCAGTTTACCTTCAGAATTCGAGTGATAATAAGGGTAAATTCGATGCCAAAGTCTTCCAGTTTGCGAGTCCCGTCCGATACTTCCTTGTAAGTTCCGCAGGGTGTGGGTTCCCTCATAAGGTTGATGAAACCACGCGATCGCTTTAATCCGATCCTCGACAATTCTTCCCCAGACTTGCACCCCACCTTGATTATCGTAAGGATACCAAGCTTCTCGCCAATCACAGTGTACAGGATTATCGGGATGAATAGTATAGCCTTGTTTAGCAGCGTAATTGTGGAATTGAGTCCGAAGGCGATCGATAAATCGTGATAGATCTTGTTGTAAATCGGTGATAGGAAGATAAAGAGATTCTGAAGAGTCTATAAATTTCCAATGACACCCGATCATCGGTTTATTGCCTTTTTCTAAATAGGGACGGAAAAACTGCCAGTGATCCGCTCTTCGCCATGATTTGCCGAATCCACCGAGTAAGAGAGAGAATTGCACTATTGCCTTGGCTAATTCCGCGAGTTCTTGCCGCTCTTCTGGGGAAGTGCGACGATTCATACAGGAAATTTGTAAAGTTCCCCGTTTGAGATTATATAGAGGCATAATTTGCTCGCTTTTACCCGGGGGAGTGTAGGGATGCTCGCCAAATTTTAAATCATCATCATGGTAGGTGAAGCTGATGCCGAGTTGTCCCAGAGTAGCGGCTCCGTCGATACCCCCCCAGAGGATTTGGGTCAGATGTTTAGCGGTCTTTTCATCGGTCATTCCTCCTAGTAAACGTAGGGTATGACCTCGAAGGGCTGCTTTAAACATATTGGGACGGAATTCGGAGGTTTTGTCGAGTAATGTAGCGGTGATTCCCTGTCCTTTGAGATGAACTTGTAAGAGGGTTTCTGGTGACGGTACATCTTTAAAGCGACCGTATCCGGCGCTAACTCTGGAACCGAGTCCATTGCCGATCGCTTTCTCCCAAATTTGCCAGATCGTTCGCCATTCTTGTTCGTCGAGGGAAATGGTACTGGAAATCCCGAAGTTGAGAGTTACCTCGTGAAAAGATAATAGTACATTAGCGTTAGTTTTTCCGTCTTGAATAACTTGTTTTTCCTGCTGGGGATGAGCGATATCGACTAAGTTTCGAGTCCAGTTATTATCCGTAGGATAGCCTCCTAGAAAGCGCAGAATACCTGGTTCGGAACCCTGATCGCCTTGGGAGGGTTTGCCGCAATACTTTAGGGCTTGTTCGGTAGTACAGGCACGACGGAAAGCCCCTTTCATCGATGATCCGGGGTAGTAGGGATAACCCCGCGCCCCCATAGCCGGTCGGATAATGCCATCATCTTGACCTCCATTGGTGACGAGTCGCCAAGTCATAGTATAGGGTCGCGTCTTGGCTTCTTCGCTAAATTGCGGTGGTTCGGGGGAGTTATTTCTGTTGACGGGAGATAAATTTCGTCTCCATTGGTTACTGTTATCGGGTTGTGGGGATTTACCCCCACTATCGTCAGCAGAATGATAAAATTTTGTCCACTGATCGACCCAATCGTAGGCTGGCGATTTTTGTTTATTTTCTTGTCTTTGTAATTGACATCTTCCCTCGATCTGTGCTTGATAGAGGAGGGGTACATCTGACCAGTCTGGCATTTTATTCTTCCTCCTCGATCTTGGAATTTTGGGGGTTGGTGCTAGGTTGTTTGTATCGTTGCGTCCACCAGACCAAGCTATCACAAAGTTGGGTGAGGACGTAGAGAGCGATTCTCTGATCTTCTAGGGGAAAAGTTTCTTGATTCCAGAACTCTCTGGCGATCGCTTGGATAGCTTTGGTTTGAGCTTCCGGTTTATCTTGAGGATTAATCTTGCCACGGGGAACCCGTAATCCCGCATCTTCTAAGATATCGACGAATTTCTGCCAGACATCTTGCCAGTATCGTCCTTTTTGTTGATCAGTAGCGTCTTTTTTGTCGATCAATCTCAGGTGTTCACCCCAAAAACGTTCTAAACCGTAGGCGACGGTGGTTCTCATTTTGTGGGATTCATTTAACACTTTCTCGCTGTCTCGGTATTTTAAGACCAATTCCTGGGCAGCCCGATCGAGGTTATAAGGATTCCATGTCATGAAGCACCTCCCGATGGTTTTTTCAAGGTCATCATGCAGTGGCCGAAGCCGACCGATTCGAGTCCCCCTAGATAAATATCCCCCGTTTTATCTTGTTCCAGTGGTTTCCAGTTGTCCCAAACGTTATCATCGATCGGTTTAAGGGCAAGGGGAAAAGCGAGGACTGTTCCTTCTGGTATTGCCTCGACATTAAAAAAAGCTTTATTAGCCGCCACTTTCCGATCTTCTTCTAACTGCACGCGACTCTGACGATAGAGGGCCATATCGTGGATCATACCCATATCATTGTCATCGACCACCACGGCGGGCAGGTTTTTGAGGGGAAACCAGGGTGTTAGATCCCAATTCGGGTAACTCACCGTGATAAACCCCAAGTTGAAGAAAAGTACGGGGTCAGAGTTGTTTTTGGAACGGGTTTTTAGAGTTTGCGAGCCGGTGTACTCGGGGGGGATGTCTGCCTTCACGTCGGCAATGCGTTGGTAGCGTCGCAGTAAACTTGGACAACTAACCCAAACGATCGGTTGTCCGGGGCAGAAAACCGGCAGCCAGACGATCGAGGCGTGTTCTGGTTTGATAATCGATTCATAATCGTAGTTTTCCTGTCGGTTTTTTTCCGCACCGCGGCCGTACCAGCGTTCCACTTCTTGTAATGCGCTCGTTTTGGCCTGTTCCGGGGGTTGCCCTTGCTTCTTGTATTGGCTTGTTAAACGGGCTAACATATCGGAGCGGAGACGACCGCGTAGGGAACTACTGGGGATTATGCCTGTTTGGGTGAACTGATCGCGAAAGATTAGGTTAAGGTTGCCGCTTTCTTCCCCGGCGGCGGCTCCCAGATGGAGTGGGGCAAGGGTTTCAATGATGCCGTAGGCTTTTAGATACATTCAATTCAATCCTTTTATTGTTAGCGGTAGAGATAGTCCACAGCCGATATGTTTGAGGGGAAACCCCTCTCTAGGAAACCAGTCTTCCGGCCAGTCCCACCACGATCGCCCGATCGGTTCTTCCAGCACATACACGCTTCCCGAAGGAACGGAATACCTACCCCGTCCCAAGCGTCCACCTAAACCGTAACGGTAGGGGATGGGTTTGTCGGTGAGCAGCAGTTGAACTGAGGGGAAATCGGGTTGTTCGGGAATTCGGGAGGAAAATCGTTTCGATCCCCAGATGGCCGGAGTAATCGTCGCAAAGGCCTGTTCAATTGGCTGTCTCAGCAATTGATAGATGGCCCAATCGGGTTTAATCTCAACGCTCTCGATCTCGACTAGATGATTTTCTCCGCCGAATTTATACCATCCCGGATCGAGGGGATGGGTGGCTAGATAGATCAAACAGGTTCCCTCCTTCATCTGCACGGCGTATTCTAAAAACAGACCGTCCTTCTCGACGGTACAGCGTCGATCGATCTCTAGCTTGGGATGTAGGATCGGGGTAAATTCCCACGGCGAGAGTTCCGCAAATCCGTTGTCGGCGATGTATTGCGCCGATTCTGTCCAATCTTCACTAGAAATCCAGGAAAATTCGGGTTCTATTGAGTCCTTGTCGCAATCTCGCTCCCAGACGACTTGTCGATCGGGTGCAGCTATGATTCGCCATTCGTCGGATTTGTTGGTGGCGATTATTTTCGTGCGGGGAATCGGGATATAGACGTTACGAAGACTATCGGTTTTGGCCCAGAAGGGGCCAGCGATGAAGAGGTTGTCTCTTAATTCCCGATGGCTATACTGATGGGTCGTTTTATTGGCGCTGAAAAATAGTCCGGATAGGGTGGCGGCATCGGGGGGAAATTTAGAGCCAGAACGTCCGACAAGGTTTTCTGGGGAGAGGAACGCGCCGGAACTGCCGTACATCATGCCGAGGGGTTTAATGATGATGAGATGGGAAAACATAAAATCCAAGCGGGAAAAGTTAACGAAGGCAATAGATAATCAGTCTTTAATAACCGGATTTAGGATTATTTTTTGATCGTTTCCCCGATCGAGAGATGCCAACCGATCGCGATCAGTTCGTCTATCCAGCGAACGATCGCCCTAGCGTAGTCCTTCGATGGCGCGTCCTTTGGGAGGGAGACGATCTGATCATCTTCTTTTTCTAAAATTTTTTTATAGCCGCTAAAGTATAGATCGAAAAACTGTAGGAGTTTGGAGAGGTTATCGAGGATTTCCAAGTCTGCGCCATCGGAATGGCTTCTAGGGTTATCGAGATAGCCCAGACCAAAAGCGTGACGGGCTTTTAGTCGGGCGAAGTCGCTATAGATATGACCCCAGTTTTTCCCGCCGTCCCGATCTCGATAGTGGTTTAGCGTGTTCAAGTATTTCCATCTGGTTGTCCATTGAACATATTGCCCGTTGTTAAATAAAACGCGGATGGTGAGGCGATCGCGTCCTAGTTTTTTCGAGCGCTGTTCTGCTTCCCGACAGTGCTGTAAAACGTCTCTCTGGGGAATGCTGTGGGCTGCCCAAACGAAGCCGAGACTTAGAGTCACCCGTTGATTGATTTCTTCAGTTTTTCCAGTTTTCCACTGTTGATCGAGGGTTTGTAGCCAGTGAAAAACTCGATCGATCTCGATCGAGTCGAGTTGTGGATCGGGAAATTGGCTATTATAAACGATGCCTAAAAAATCATCTCCTCCCGCGTAAATTATTCTACCGAGTTCGGTCTGGTTAAAGTCCCTCTGAAATTGTTGTCCCCACTGACGCATAATCTTGCTGAAATCTCGGATTTTTTGGTCTGAGCCGAGGTCTTTCAGGTAATCGCCCACTTTATCGCCATCTCCCATGAACCAGCCCGTTTTTTGTCCCACTGAGGCGGGGTTATCTTGCGGTCTCCTGATCAGGTCTCGAAATCCTCGCTGGCGAAGTTCTTCGGGAAGTTCGACTCCTAGAGAGCGGGCGATATGTGGGAGAGTGATCAACCGTTTGGTTAATTCGGGAATATTCAATCTTTCGTTTCCATCGATGTATTTGCCTTCCGGTTGTTTATCTTTGGGTTGACCGTCAGGATCGTTAACTCCATCGAGAAGGAAGGCTAATCTTCGGTAGAATAGAGCGATATGTCGGTTTTCTTCGCTCCAGTCAAGCGTTTTCATATCTTGGTTTTCCCGATCCATCCCGTACCAAGCGATCGCGTCAGTCCCGGACAGACTAGAGCTTTCCCCGACCCAATTCACCCCTTGCCAATTGCGGGCGAGTTTACGATTTTCTAGATCGACCATGGCGGACTCTAGATTGTCCCCCATGCCCCAGAAAAATTCCCAGGTGCGTTTTTCCCACTTTTTCCAGCTTTTTTGCCAATTCCATTCTGAGGATCGATAGTAAGGCGCGAGGGCGTTTTCGACCCATTTTCTACAGGTTGCGAGAATATTTTTCCAACGATTTAAAAAGGCTCGTTGCAGTTCCGCAATGATTTCCTCGGAGGAGGAGGACTGTATTTCGCTATCGATTTTCAGGAGAACACGGTTGGGCATTCCCTGTTGGGAGTTTAGCAGTCCGGGGCTAATTAGGTGGTACTGCTCGGGCCGGTGGGTGACGATTGTACTGGTCAGATCCGAGAGAATCTGAGAGGCTCCGTACAGGTCCCTCAATTTGCGGGATTTTTCAATAAAGCTTTGGACGGGGGAGAAGGTGATGGCTATATATTTGGACATAAAGCTATAGAAAACTCGATTGTTTAATAGGTATATTCAACAGCCTTGAAAAGACCTAGAAAAGACTTATCTCTGGCTAAAAAAATAGGATTGTTAGATTAATTGGCTCTTTTGTACTTTTATATCTATCACTAAATTTCTAATTATTGTGTTAATTTTAAATAATTTTTCTTAAACAATCTTTATTTTTATTGATTTTTCTTAATTAAGCATCGTTTCTATTCAGACGCTTAATTAATTGGAATTAAAAAAATTGTAGGGTTAATTCATGAATTGACCCTACACATCTTTTCCATTCATACGCTTCACGAATTGGAAGCAAGCTACCGATGTCATCATCAAGAGCTGTCTATTCCTTCTTGTGTTTCCATTCATACGCTTCACGAATTGGAAGCAAGGAGGGGAACCCAACACCTCTGGTAACACTTGAGTAACAGTTTCCATTCATACGCTTCACGAATTGGAAGCAAGAAGGCAATTTCCTACAAGGAAACGTGACTCTAACTATTAGGTTTCCATTCATACGCTTCACGAATTGGAAGCAAGAGTACTTCGGTACTGGGCTTGCATCTCTAACCGTCCCCCAGCGTTTCCATTCATACGCTTCACGAATTGGAAGCAAGCTATATTCAGCCAAGACACGATACGCGGAAAAACTCGAGTGGTTTCCATTCATACGCTTCACGAATTGGAAGCAAGTTGACCCAACAGCAAGCGGAAATCGAAAAACTTAAAGCTACTGTTTCCATTCATACGCTTCACGAATTGGAAGCAAGGTTGTTAACTGCGATGTTTATGCTCAAAATTGCCGAGTTTCCATTCATACGCTTCACGAATTGGAAGCAAGAACTATCCAAGAGGCCGTAATCTCTTTGATAGATATTCCTTACGTTTCCATTCATACGCTTCACGAATTGGAAGCAAGGTAAACCCCAGTGTCAAAAACTTTTTTGACCCTTCGTTTCCATTCATACGCTTCACGAATTGGAAGCAAGCAGACGGCCCGCCTGGCCGAATGGGTAAACAAGCGTTTCCATTCATACGCTTCACGAATTGGAAGCAAGAGAGGTTGAAAAAGAATTTCCCTGCTAAAATCCTAACGTTTCCATTCATACGCTTCACGAATTGGAAGCAAGATGGCACCCCTTGGTGCTTGCGCAGCAAAAGAAGAAGGTTTCCATTCATACGCTTCACGAATTGGAAGCAAGAACAACTGCACGGACAGGGCCTCCTTGTCGGAAAACTAGAAGTTTCCATTCATACGCTTCACGAATTGGAAGCAAGGTTATTGGTTTTCGCAGGAAGCACGAGACGATGATAACGGGTTTCCATTCATACGCTTCACGAATTGGAAGCAAGACGGTTGCATTCATTGCAAAAATGCCATTCCTCCGCGAGTTTCCATTCATACGCTTCACGAATTGGAAGCAAGACTAGCTTTGCAAAACTAGGCTGTACAAGGATTGTACAACGATTTTTCGTGGGATATTGAAAAGCATAGACATTATTAATAATAATTCTCAATAGTCACCTCGGTCATGAGGCTCAAAGCCTTACTGGACAAGGCATCGACGCACCTCAACGAAAACTCTAGATTTTCAGCCATTGTGTCTAACCCGCGAAAAATGTTGATAACCGATAACTAATAACTGATAACTGATCACTGTTCCTATGGACTAATACCCGCAGATTTAAGGGCTTTTTCCATTAAAATTACATGGGTACTGCTTTCCTGTCCCTCATTGTCAGGACGACATCGCTTTTTGATGATGAGGAATAGCGATCACTTTTGGGAGAAGCAACTTTTTTGGAGATTTTGATGATGGGGAGTGCGATCGTTTTTGGAAGGGGCTTTTTTCTGGAATGGAAGTAATTAAACTAAAACTAATCAGAATAAATATCTCGACGATGACCAACTTGATGAATCGTAATAAAGTCATCATCAAAAGAATATATCACCCTGTAATCGCCAATTCTAAGTTTAAACAAACCGCTTTAAATTAGAACTTAAACTTTGATGTCTAATATCATCAAAATTTTCATTTATCCAACGAACTTTTTTAAAGACACGCTCCCGAACAACCGCCGTAAGCGACTCTAAACCTTCAAAAGCTTTATCGGTAAATTCTATATAGCGAGGCATTACCAATCTAATCCTAATCTTTGAGCTACTTCTTCCGCAGAAATTCCCCGTTCTCCATTTCGAGTTCGCTGTAAAGAGTCAGCTAGAGATTGAGAGACTTCGGTTTTAAGTTGTTTATCAATATCAGGATCATTTAGTAGAGATTGAACTGTTTCCGTAACAGTTTCTTGAATCAAAAACTTAAAATCTTCAACACTTAGGTCTTTAACTTGCATTCTTGTAATTAGAACTCACTATTCTGACTATAGCATCGTTTAAGAATAGCGATCACGTTTTGTGGGGATACAATTGGAGGATGCGATCGCTTTTTGATGATGAGGAATAGCGATCACTTTTGGAGAGTCAACTTTTTTGGAGATTTTGATGAGGAGGAGAGGCGATCGTTTTCTTATCAAAGTCCTATAGAAATGAGATAGGATCAGGAAATTCCTGTAAAGTGTCAAGAATTTATGAAATCCATTAAAATCATTGTGGAAAAACATTCTGATGGCTATATCGCCTATCCATTGGGAATTCAAGGCGTAGTAGTCGGTGAGGGTGATACCTATGAAGATGCTCTTAATGATGTGCAATCGGCGATCGCTTTTCATGTTGAAACCTTTGGGGAATCAGTTCTCGAAGCTGACTCATCTTTATTAGAAGCCTTTGTTGTAGAAGCAATAGTCTAATGGCAAAATTTCCGGCTGATGCCCCTAAAGCCAAAGTGATTAAAGTTCTTGAAAAATTTGGTTTTTCAATTGTTAGATAAAAAGAGCATATTTCTATGATTAGAAAAAATCCAGATGGAACAACAACACTTTTAACGCTACCCAATCATAAGCAAATTAAAAGCTCTACACTAAAGATTATTTGCACTCAAGCGGGTATCTCACGAGATGATTTTATTGCTTCCGATGAAAAGATTTAAAGCAAAATCCTTTAAATGTGATTATTTGGTCTTTTGAAAGTGCGATCGCTACTTAGGGTTTGCTGAAAAAGTCATTGAAAAGTACAGGTCTCTTAATCAATGATTTCACTTAGCTACAAGCATAAGCTTTAGTTGTTGATTAATTTTTAAGTCATAACTTATCCTAATCAT
>NZ_SFBZ01000253.1:0-19814 GCF_007095495.1 Microcystis sp. M_QC_C_20170808_M9Col
CGGACAGAAATTCAAGCCCTCGGACAGACTACCCACTGTCTATTAGGTGAAAGCTTAGTAGATAAGGTAACTGGATGAACAGGGAATCCCGAAGCGCTTAGTGCGATGGGAGCGTCAATTTAGGTATCCCGTCGAGTATTTTCGCTAGACTGGAAAATAATGCACCTCGGCTAGACAAAATCCTATGGTAAAGCTGCTCGAAAATCCTCTCCGAGTGGGATTGCGACAAGAAAGAACCCCAGAACCCCTAATTTTAGTCATTTTTGGGGCATCGGGAGACTTAACCCAAAGAAAACTGGTTCCTGCTCTCTATCAACTGAAACGGGAAAGACGACTACCGGCCGAATTAACCATCGTTGGTACAGCGCGCCGAGAGTGGAGTCATGATTATTTTCGCCAACAGATGCGCCAAGGCATCGAAGAATTTTCCGACGGGATTGGCAGTGAGGAATATTGGCAAGACTTCGCCCAAGGGTTGTACTATTTCCCCGGCAACATGGACGATCCGGAAAGTTACGCCAAAATGAAAGTTTTTCTGGAAGAATTAGACGGAATCCGGGGAACCCGTGGCAATCGAGTCTTTTATCTAGCGGTTTCTCCTAATTTCTTCCCTCCCGGTCTTAAAAACCTTGGCGCGGCTGGAATGCTGAAAGACCCAATTAAACACCGGTTAGTGATCGAAAAACCCTTTGGCAAAGATCTCAGTTCTGCCCAAGTTCTCAATCGAGTCGTACAAGAGGTTTGTCAGGAGAACCAAGTTTATCGCATTGACCACTATTTAGGCAAGGAAACCGTCCAAAACTTATTGGTGTTCCGATTTGCTAACGCTATCTTTGAACCCCTCTGGAATCGTCAATTTATCGATCACGTCCAGATTACCGTGGCCGAAACCGTGGGAGTGGAGGAGCGGGCCGGATATTACGAAAAATCGGGAGCTTTGCGCGATATGGTGCAAAATCACCTGATGCAGTTATTCTGCTTAACGGCGATGGAAGCACCCAACGCTATTAACGCTGATAGTGTCCGCGGCGAAAAAGTCAAAGTCCTGCAAGCGACTCACCTGGCCGATATTAATAACCTAGAAAAATCCGCCATCCGCGGCCAGTATAAAGCCGGTTGGATGAAAGGAAAACCCATTCCGGGCTATCGGCAAGAACCGGGGGTTAATCCGGAATCGACCACTCCCACCTATGTGGCCATGAAATTAATCGTCGATAACTGGCGTTGGCAGGGTGTCCCTTTCTATCTGCGTACCGGTAAACGTCTGCCCAAAAAAGTTTCCGAGATTGCCATCCAATTCCGCCATGTGCCGTTATTAATCTTCCAATCGGCGGCTCAACAAACTAATGCAAATGTACTGAGTATGCGGATTCAGCCTAACGAAGGTATTGCCCTCCGTTTTGAGGCAAAAATGCCGGGGTCAGAATTACGCACACGCACGGTAGAAATGGACTTTAGTTATGGTTCCTCCTTCGGTGTCACCAGTGCCGATGCCTATAATCGCCTACTTTTAGACGCTATGCTGGGAGATCAAACCCTATTTACCCGTTCTGACGAGGTAGAAGAAGCATGGCGCATCGTTACTCCCGCTCTCGCCGCTTGGGACGCTCCCGCCGATCCCGCCTCCGTACCCCAATACGAAGCGGGTACCTGGGAACCCACAGAAGCGGAATTTCTCCTTAACCGCGATGGCCGTCGTTGGCGACGACTCTAATACAGTGAACAGTAATCAGTAATCAGTAAACAGTAAACTAAAAACTCACATCTGATAACTGATAACTCACCTCTGATAACTGGTAACTGAATCACTGATAACTGATAAGTGGGTGGGTGAAATTAAATATAAGATGAACGTAGGTTGGGTTGAAGCATGAAACCCAACGCCCGCATGGGTTACGCTACCGCTAACCCATCCTACAAATAATTGTGCCTCCCTACTTAACTGGTAACTGATAACTGATAACTGATAACTGATAACTGACATGACTACCCAAAGCCCCCCCATTGTCTCCCTGCAAGCACCGAAAGATGTTTCCATCGATGTGATCGAGCAGGAACTGCGCGATATCTGGCAATCCTATAATAATAATGAGGATGGTATGGCCGCCACCCGGGCCACCACCTTTAGCTTTATTGTCTATGAACCCGATGCGGTACAGGAATTGTTAACCCTTCTCGGCTATTACACCGGCCCGATTGATGGTATTGCCGGTCCGCGGACTCACGCCGCCATCAAAGTCGCCCAGAAGGACCTAGAACTAGAAGTAACTGGGCTTTCTAGCGATGAATTTGTCGCTCGGTTAAGGGCGGCCTGGGAAGCGGAAAAAAACGCCGAGGATGGGGCTAATCATCGTCAATACGCCGCCGATTTGGATGCGATTGGAGTGGCAGATGCGATCGCTGCTTCCAATCCCTGTCGCATTATTACCCTCTGTCCCACCGCCGAGGCCGATGAAGGGGTAAAAGCCTCTGTTTCTGCCTATTGTCCCGTTAACAAACGTAGTCAGAACACTTTAGTTTGCTGTGAATACGTCACTTTAAGCGGTACGGCGGAAGCTTTGGAACGAATTGGCGGCATTATTTCCGAGTTAACTATTCCCAGTTTGCCCAAATTTCTCTGGTGGAAAGCCAGTCCCGATGCGGAATATGGACTATTTAAGCGTCTGGCCAGTCAATGTGATACGATTATCGTCGATTCCAGCACTTTTCGGGAACCGGAAACGGAACTGCTGCAAGTGGGGGATTTATTAGCCACAGATGTGCCATTAGCTGACCTGAACTGGAGTCGTCTCGCTCCCTGGCAAGAACTAACCGCCGAGGCTTTTGATCCACCGGAGCGCCGGGATGCTATTCTGGAAGTCGATCGCATTACTATTGATTACGAAAAGGGCAATCCTTGCCAAGCTTTTATGTTCCTCGGTTGGATGGCCAGCCGGTTACAATGGCGACCGGTGGGATATAGTCACCGGTCGGGAGATTACGCTATTCATCGGATTAGCTTCCTCGGTCAGGACCAGCGTTTAATTGAGGCGGAATTAGCCGGTATTCCCGTGGCCGATTGGGGTGAGGTACAAGGGGACCTGATTAGTATTAAACTCAGTTCTACTAATCTTCAGGCCGATTGTTGCACGGTAATTTGTTCGGGAACTACCGGCTGTATGCGGATGGAAGCTTCGGGAGGGGCCCAATCTTGCCGCGTTGAACAAGTGTCCCATCTGGAAGACCAAAAAACAGAAACTCTGCTAGGTAAACAGTTACAGCGTTGGGGCCAAGATGTGCTTTATCAAGAAAGCATGAAAGTCACTAGCGCTATCCTCAAATTATCCCAACCGGATTAACAAATTAGCAACAATAATCCCACCCACTTTCGAGAGACCTTGTTAACAAGGTCTCTCGATATTTATCCGGCAGTCAGCACCTGATTAAAACCGATAATTATAAGTAGGTAGGCGTTAAAAATTATCAGACACCCCCCTTATCAAGGGGGGCAGGGGGGATCGAACCTAAAATCCATTTTTAATTTAATTATAACCAGCTACTTACCTTTTCAGAAAACAGGTTATCATAAAGACAGAGCTTTGCTTTCAAGGGGGCAATATGGTCGCAACCACTGAGAAACGCTACACAGTCGCAGAATACTTTCAACTAGAGGAAACTGCCACCGACAGACACGAGTATCGAGATGGAGAAATTATTATTATGACTGGGGGAACTCCTAACCATAATCGCATTGCCTTGAATTTCTGTAGAAAATTTCCCTTAACTATCCAGAATCAAGCCTATGATATATTTATCAACGATCTACGCTTGGCCATACCCGCCTATAATATGTACACCTATCCCGATATTATGATCGTTAAGGGGGAACCAATTCTTGAAAGAGGACGCACCGATACGATTACCAATCCACAGGTTATTATCGAGGTTTTATCAAAATCTACTCAAGACTATAATCGGGGTGATAAGTTTAAATTTTATCGCTCTCTTAATAGTTTTGAAGAATATATTTTAATCGACCAATATGGTTATTATATAGAACAGTTTCATAAAAGAGGCGATCATTGGGCATTCCGGGATTATCACAGCCAAGAAGCGATTTTAACTTTGTTTTCTCTAGATTTTCAAATATCCCTGACAGATTTATATCAGCGTGTCGATTTTACCGCGATTGAAGTATCCTAATGATTCAACTATTTTTGCCGCAAAAGTCCTGGTATGATCAACTCCCAATCCAACTTTAAAAACCCACTCCCTAATTCATAAAAAAAGGTGGGGCAACACCCACCTTGTTTAAACCTGAGATATTAGCGATAATTAGGCCTCATCGAGAGCGGCAATACCGGGTAAAACCTTCCCTTCGAGTAATTCCAAACTAGCGCCACCACCGGTGGAAATATGGCTCATTTTTTCCGCCACTCCCACTTTTTCCACCGCCGCTACCGAGTCACCACCACCGATAATGGTAGTTGTACCTGTAGCAGTTAAATCGGCTAAAGTGTGAGCGATCGCATCTGTACCCGCCGCAAATTTATCGAACTCGAACACCCCCATCGGGCCATTCCAGAGGACAGATTTACAGTTAGATAAAGCTTCTTGGAAAACTTTAACTGATTCAGGTCCGATATCCAATCCCATCCAACCATCGGGAATATTTTCGACCTTGACGATTTGGGAATTGGCATCTTTATCGAATTTATCCGCTAACACCACATCGGTAGGAAGGAGGAATTCCACTCCTTTTTCTTTAGCTTTCGCTTCCAGGGATTTAGCTAATTCCAGTTTGTCTTCTTCCACCAAAGACTTACCAACACTTAAACCGCGGGCCTTGTAGAAAGTAAAGATCATACCGCCACCGATGAGCAGTTTATCGCACTTTTCTAATAGAGTTTCGATCACGCCAATTTTACTAGAAACTTTAGAACCGCCGATAATCGCCGCTAGGGGACGTTGGGGAGTTTCAATAGCTGCTTGTAGGTAGTTTAACTCTTTTTCAATCAAATAACCCGCCACCGAGGGGCTGAGATAGTGGGTAACGCCTTCCGTGGAAGCGTGGGCGCGGTGGGCGGTACCAAAAGCATCATTAACGTATAAATCGGCATTAGCGGCTAATTTTTTGGCAAAATCGGGATCATTTGCCTCCTCTTCACCGTGGAAACGCAGATTTTCTAAAAGGGACACTTGACCGTTAGACATTTGGCTAATCGCTGCCGTCACTCCCTCACCAATACAATCGGGACACATGATTACTTCTTGGCCCAATAATTCCGAGAGACGTTTAGCTACAGGGGTCAGACGCAAATTTTCTTTAACTTGACCGTCGGGGCGACCCATGTGGCTGCATAAAATAACCTTAGCCCCTTTTTTGATTAAATCCTCAATGGTTGGTAGTGCCGCCCGAATGCGGGTATCATCGCTGATTGCCCCAGTGGCTTTGTCCATGGGAACGTTAAAATCGACCCGGACTAAGACCCGTTTGCCCGCTAAATCAGCCTCTGTTAAATTCGCTACTGTTTTTTTTGGCACAGCCCATAACCTCCTAGATTGCTTACCGTACAATAAAGATTAAATCAGGGTATCGCTACTTGCGGCAATTACTTTGACAAAGATTATTTCAGATTTGGGGATCAGTTTTGCAGTTCTAAGACTGATTTTCCCAGAAAAATTTGATTGGAGAGACTTGCTAATTATGTTTGAGACGATTTTATTTCCCATCGACCACAGCCGCGAAAGTCGTGACGCGACCAGTAGTGTGATCGAATTAGTCAAAATCTTTGACAGTCGTTTGGTCCTGTTGTCGGTGGTGGAAACGATACCCACCGGAGAAATTGCCCCCGACGATAAGATGAGTTCGATCGAAGCGGTGGATAGATTGTTACAATCGGCGCGGGCGATTTTCGCCCAAGCTGGCATCAATGCGGAAATGATTGAAAGGGAGGGAATGCCTTCTTTTGTCATCTGTGATGTGGCCGATGAAGTTAATGCCGACCTGATCGTTATGGGTTGTCGCGGTTTAGGATTAACCAGCGAAGGCGTGTCCGAAAGCGTCACCACCAAAGTTATTAACCTTGCCCCCTGTCCAGTGTTGATTATCCCTTAATCAGTGAGCAGTTATCAGTGAGCAGTTATCAGTGAGCAGTTATCAGTGAGCAGTTATAGCGTTTCCTAAGCTAGTGAGGTACACCTATTTTTCTTCCCTTTTGCCTCTTGCATGAGTGCATGAGTGCCTAAAACCCATAACTTTTGTAGCTCAGCAGACTGAAAAACGCTATATCATACTAAATCCAGTTATTAAAGACTGATTATCTATTCCTCCTTTTGCCCCTTGCCCCTTGCCTCTTGCCTATCCTGATATGTAGCCTATACTCAACGGATTTAGTATCAGATGTGAGTTTTCAGTTCACTGATTACTGTTTACTGTTTACTGGACGGCTACGCCGTGCCTTTGGCAACACTGAAACAAAGCTCCCCACTCCCCCACCTCCCCACTCCCTTCTCCCAAGAGAAATGTAACGAATTGTGAGAGTTTCAGCCGTCAACCCTTGAAAACTCGATCGATGGGGTTGCTTGAAGTAATTCTTAGGCCTAAAGTGTAATCTTAAAGTTTTATGATCAATTTTCCCGTTGATCGGAAAAAGGAGAACTCAAACACAATGGCTGAAACTGGATACAAACAGGTGGTGACACCCTACAATGATGATCCGTTCATTGGTCATCTAGCTACCCCCATTTCCGCTTCTGGTTTTACCAAAGCTTTTATTGGTAACTTACCTGCCTATCGTCCCGGTCTAGCCCCGATTCTGCGCGGTCTAGAAGTGGGTATGGCCCACGGTTATTTCCTCGGTGGTCCCTGGGTCGTCCTGGGCCCCTTGAGAGACTCCGAATATGCCAATATCGGCGGCTTAATCCCCGCTTTAGCCATGGTTCTCTTGGCTACGGGTTGTTTAGCTAGTTATGGTCTTGTCTCTTTCCAAGGTAAGGCCGCTACTGGTGATCCGCTGAAATCCTCCGAGGGTTGGAGTCAATTCGCCGCCGGTTTCTTTATCGGTGGTATGGGTGGCGCTTTTGTGGCCTATTTCCTCCTAGAAAATCTTGGTGTCGTTGATGGCATCATGCGCGGGGTTTTTAATCAATAATTAACCCTTTTTCTACCTGATTATCATTTCCTTATTTTTTTACTAGGAGCGTTTGACATGACTGGTGACTACGCAGCTTCTTATCTGCCTTGGATTTTAATCCCGATCGTCTGTTGGTTAATGCCAGCCGTGGTTATGGGTTTGTTATTTATCTATATCGAGAGTGAATCCTAATTTAGCTCTAGGATTCCTACAATTAAGAGCTTGAAAATTAGCTATTTGATAGTTAGTTTTCAAGCTCTATTTTCTGAGGAAAAAAGAAGATGAAAATGGGTAAAACCCTACACCCCACACCCTACACCCCACACCCCTACCCCCACCGAAAAACTTTTTGCCGCAAACCCTACTTATAAAGCGGTTAGATAGCGGATTTTTTCCAACAATAGGGAGGGTTGAATGGGTTTGAGGAGATAGTCGTCAATGCCATGACGACCGAGAAAATTAACGCTGATTTCAGGGGTATCATTCAAGATTAGCACTTTACTGGCTTGAGTTTGGCGGGATTTTTTTAAAAGATGACAGAGATGATATATATCTGGCATTTTTTGATCGACAATTATAATACTTGGCTGCACGATCTCAATTTTTTTGATAGCGGAGACACTATCGATTAACCAAATAACTTGATAATGTGCCACCATCAATAACTCACAAATAAGATTGGCGATTTCTTCGTCACTTTCAATCAACACTATAGTGGGATGGTGGTGATTAAAATGGGGATTATTATCCGAGGGTTGGGGTTTGGGGGGCTTTTGTTGAGGTAAACGGACGGTAAAGATGGAACCTTTATCTAAGCAAGATTCTACCTCGATCGTGCCGCGATGGAGTTCCACTAATTGTTTAGTTAAAGCCAATCCTAATCCTACACCACCATAACGACGTTTGCGGGAGCCATCCAATTGGGTAAATTTTTCAAACAGAAGCGGTATTTTTTGAGCAGGAATGCCGATGCCCGTGTCCTCTACCTGAAAAATGACCTGACTGCCTTCTTTCCACAGTCTCAGTGTGACAGCGCCCTGTTCGGGGGTAAATTTTAGGGCATTTTTTAACAAGTATAAAAGTATCTGCTGAACTCGATCATAATCGGCGTAAAAATAATGCTCTTTTTCGGTAATTTTCATCTCTAAAATCAGATTAATTTCTTTAGTTTCTGCCTCTGTTTTAATAATTTCTAAAACATGGTTACAGAGATATTTGAGCGAAAATTGTTTAATATCTAAAACGGCTTTTCCTGCCGAAACTTGCGAGAAATTAAGCAAGTCATTGATTAATTCTAATAGTTTATTGCCGTTATCCTGAATAACTTTTAGATAGTTTTTTTGTTTGTCGGGGGGTAAAAAATTATTGGCTGCCGAGCATTTTTGCAGGGTACTGGACAAACCGATAATACAAGTTAGGGGAGTTAATAACTCATGACTAATATTATTTAAAAATTCACTTTTGCAGAGGTTAGCGGCTTCTGCGGCCATTAAAGTATCTTGTAATTCTTGGGTTCTTTCTATTACCCGGCGTTCAAAAATATCTTTTTGTTCCTGTACTTGAGAATATAATTGCGCTTGATAGATAGCGATGGCGAGATGTTCACCAATCTGACCTAAAAATTTCTTTTCTTGCGGCAACCATTGGCGTTTTTCTTGACATTGATGGGCAATTAATAAACCCCATAATTCTTCTTGTACCACAATGGGGGCGATTAATTTTGATCGCACTTGGTTTTGTCGCAAAAATTCCGACAAACAGAAGGAAGAAGAATAGTTAACATCCACATCATCCACGGCCAGAATTAATCCTTGACGGTACTTTTCTTTGTATTGGGGAATATAGGAAAAACAATCGTCTTCGGGGGTTAAATTTAACACCGAATTTATCTGGTCAGAAATGCGCGACTCGGAAGTTATTTTTCCCTTTACCTCACCGGTACTGGGGAAAAATTGATAAATTAACAATCGGTCCACTCGCAGAAACTCTCGCACTTCCCTGACTACGGTTTCCAGAATCACCGGTAACTCCAGACTCTGACGCATTTGGGTGATGACTTGGTTTAATAATCTTTCCTGTTGGATTTGTTGGGATAGGGCAGCTTCTACCGGTTGACAAACGGAGAAGATGCGGGAACAATCTCTATCAGCAGACGGAGAAGAAATTATCGAGAGAATTTTGACTAAAATTTTATTTTGAAAACTGCTGACATTAATGGATAGAGGCAGATTTAAAATTTGATAACCCTGCTGAATTTTTGGGTTGTGGAGAGACTTGACAGCCAGTCCTTGCAGAAAATTTTTAATCGTGTTCGCTTCAAAACTAATGCGGACTTCGTACTGAAAATTATTCCCTTGAGGACTGGCTAACAATAAAGCTTGTAGGTCAGTGGAAAGCAAGAGTTGATAGATTTCTCCTGTCTGTGGGGGCAGATCTCTTTCACTTAGACTAATCCTCGGTGCTGTCACCTGTATTGCCAACTGTCCCCACCAAGAACGAATTTGTTCGAGGTGAGTAGATGACAACACTTGACAGCAAACATAAGCGGGAGAAGCATTCATTTATCAGTTATCAGTTATCAGTTATCAGTTATCAGTTATCAGTTATCAGTTATCAGTTATCAGAAGGCAGGAGGAGATAGGGTGATAGGGTGATAGGGTGATAGGGTGTTAGGGTTTTGGGGTTTTAGTTGAAATTCCCCCACTTCCCCACTTCCCACTTCCCACTTCCCACTTCCCCACTTTCCACTTCCCACTTCCCACTTCCCCACTTTCCACTTACCCACACCCCAGTCATCAGTAAGGGGATGGGGGTTTGGGTTTTGGTGAAGTTTTCTTAATCCCTATCCCCTACTATTCCCTAATCCCTATTGCCTGTTCTTTAAATTGCCGCAGACAGATATAATCATCTCTATCTACCTAAGAATGATCCCTCGATCGAGACCCTAATTCTCAAAACCTAATCATTATTTAACCTGACTCTCAAAACTTATGCACCGAATTGCTCCCCAAGCGGGTGGTTGGACAGCAGATACCGAAGGGGTGATTATTATTGACCAAAATCCGGCCCCGATTGTTCTCCTCACCATGGCCGATACCGATATTCAAACTCTAGCGGCAGCTATCGACCATCTACCCGATAATTTTCCCGCAATTCGCGCCCTGAATTTATCCCAGTTACAGCAGCAATACAGTATCGATAACTATGGGGACAAGGTACTATCCCAAGCAAGAGTGATTATTCTTCGCTTATTGGGGGGACGGGGGAGTTGGTCCTACGGATTGGAAGTAGTTAAGGAAATTGTCGAGGAAACCGGTGCCACTTTATTTGTCCTCCCAGGAGAGGATAAACCAGATTTAGAGTTGATGAGTCATTCCACTGCTTCCCTGACTACTGTTAACCAGTTATGGTGCTATTTCACGGAAGCAGGGATAGATAACTGGATTAATGCTGCTAAATTTATCGCGCATACCTGTCTCCATCTCGACTATCCTCCCTCTCCTCCTAGGGTTGTCCCTAGGTTGGGAATCTATTCCCAGATAACCCTATCCCAACCCCAAGCACGGACTTGGATACTTTTCTATCGTTCCCATTATCTCGCGGGTAATACCAAAGCTATCGATGCTTTAATCAGCGCTTTCACCCAAAGAAACATTGAAACTGTCCCTATCTTTCTCTCCTCTCTCCGGGAAATTGAAGTGCAAGAGGAACTATTAACCCTCTTTTCCCAGCATCCCCCAGACCTAATTCTCGATACCACTAGCTTCTCTATCCAGCGACCGGAAGACAAACAAAATCATCACTTCTGGCAGTCCCTCAATAAACCCATCTTCCAAGTTATCCTCAGCAGCAGCAGTTTAGAAGCTTATCAACAGGGTTATCAAGGTCTTTCCCCCCGGGATGTGGCCATGAATATCGCTTTACCGGAAATGGATGGCAAAATTATCACCCGCGCTATTTCCTTTAAATCTGTCCTCACCCGACATCCCAAACTGGAAACGGAAATAGTTATCTATCAACCCCTCCCCCACCGGGTTGATTTTGTCGCTGATTTAACCGCAAACTATTGTCAACTCTCCTCCCTTCCCAACTCCCAGAAAAAAATTGCTCTCATTTTCCCCAACTATCCCAATAAGGATGGTCGTATCGCTAACGGAGTCGGTTTAGATACTCCCGCTAGTGGTTTGGAAATTCTTCGCGCATTACAAACCCAAGGTTATACCCTCACCGACCTACCCGACCATAGCGATGAATTAATGCGATTGCTGATTTCCGGTATCACTAATGACCTGGAGACAAGGGAATTAAAACCTATCTATCAATCTCTCTCCCTAGAAGCATATCTAGATTATTTCTCCTCCCTTCCCCCCGATAATCAAAGCGCTCTGCTTGACCGTTGGGGATATCCAGACAGGGATTTTCCTATCCCCGGCATCCAGTTAGGTAATGTCTTTATCGGTATTCAACCTTCTCGCGGTTATGACCTTGACCCGACTCTTAATTATCATTCCCCCGACCTCGAACCTACCCACAGCTATCTCGCTTTTTACCATTGGTTACGACAGGAATTCCAAGTCACTGCTGTAATTAATCTCGGTAAACACGGCAATTTAGAATGGCTACCAGGGAAAAGTCTCGCTCTTTCTCCCTATTGTTATCCCGAAATTGCTTTCTCGTCGCTGCCGAATTTTTATCCTTTTATTGTCAATGACCCCGGAGAAGGTTCCAGCGCTAAAAGACGTTCCCAAGCTGTTATCATCGACCATCTCACTCCCCCGATGACGCGAGCGGAATTGTATGGGGATTGGGAAAAGTTAGAGTCTCTCATCGATGAATATTATCAGGCAGAATCTCTTGATCCTTCTCGTTTAGCTCTGATTCGCGAGCGGATTAACGATCTGGTGGCGAAAACTAATCTCGATCGAGAGCTAGGCACGATCTCGCGTAGCGAGCGCGTTGCGACCAGCGCTTCCTTTGGTCAATTTCTCACCGTCGTGGATGGTTATCTCTGTGAACTCAAGGAAGCACAAATCCGCGATGGTTTACATATCTTCGGTCAATGTCCCCAGGGTCAGCAGTTAATTGATTTAATTCAATCGATCGCTCGTTCTCCTAGTCCCGACCGCCCCGGTTTAACCCGTTCGATCGCCCTTGACCTCCATCTCGACTGCGACCCCCTGACGGAATATAACGATACTACTACCTATCTGGAAAGTCTCGCTCAGGATTTAATTAGCCGGAAAATTGAACCTCTAGGCGAAAATACGGCAAAAGAATTGGTTTGGCTAGAAAATCAGTTAATTCCTGCTTTAAAACAAACCCCCGATGAACTTACCTATCTCTTAAAAGGTCTCACTGGCCAATACGTCCCCAGTGGTGCTTCCGGCGCTCCTACCCGCGGCCGTCCCGATGTTCTCCCCACCGGCAGAAATTTCTATTCTGTCGATACCCGCGCAATCCCCACAGAAACCGCGTGGGAAGTGGGAAGAAAGGCCGCAGAGGCACTAATTGAACGTTATACCCAAGAAAATGGCGAATATCCCCGCACTTTGGCGATTTCTATCTGGGGAACTTCGACGATGAGAAATAGTGGCGAAGATGTGGCCGAAGCCATGGCTTTACTGGGAATTCGTCCCCTTTGGGATGGTTTTTTCCGTCGGGTGGTCGGGTTTGAAATCCTTACCCCGTCTAGCTTAGGCCGTCCTCGTATTGATGTGACCGTTCGGGTATCCGGCTTTTTTAGGGACAGTTTCCCCAGCATACTACATCTTCTTAATTCTTGCATAAATGCGGTAGCTTGTCAAGAGGAAGAGGAAAAAATTAATCCTTTAGCGGCGAAAGTCAAGACAGAGAGGGAGTTTTGGCTAAATCAGGGCTTAGGAGAAAAAGAGGCGAAACTGAGAGCTACTGCCAGAATCTTTGGCTGCAAACCGGGTGCTTATGGGGCTGGTTTACAGGGGTTAATCGAGTCACAAAACTGGCAAAATGATCAAGACTTAGCTAATGCTTATATTAACTGGAGTTGTTATGCCTATGATAGTCAAGGAACTGCCCATTCTTTACCGGAAGTATTGAGAAATAGACTGCAAGAATTAGAGATAGTGCTGCACAATCAGGACAATCGAGAACACGATATTTTCGACTCCGATGACTACTATCAATTTCAAGGCGGCTTAACTGCCAGTGTCCGGGCTTTAACCGGCAAAAATCCCGTCACCTATTTTGGTGATCATTCCCGACCGGAAAATCCCCGCATCAGAACCCTAGAGGAAGAAATTCGCCGCGTTTACCGTTCGCGAGTGGTTAACCCCAAATGGATAGCGGGAGTGATGCGACACGGCTATAAAGGTGCTTTCGAGATGGCTGCGACCGTAGATTATATTTTTGCCTACTCTGCCACTACTCATCTGGTGGAGGATTTTATCTATCAGGGAGTAGCCGAAGCTTATTTATTTGACGACAAGGTACAACAATTTATTCAGGAGAAAAACCCCTGGGCATTGCGAGACATGGCCGAAAGATTATTAGAGGCTCAACAACGGGGATTATGGACTCAGGTGGACCAGAAAACTTTAGATCAATTGAGGGCAATTGTCCATGAGGCCGAAGGAGCGATCGAATCGGGTCAGTAATTAGACCTCTTGTAAAAATCAAAAATCTGACCTTAGGTGAGGAGTCAGTAGCCAGTAGTCAGTAGTCAGGAGAATTAAGAATGAGCATTAATCAATTAAATGCTCTATCTAAGGATTTTATGCAATTTTATGCCTATTTTTCTCATTTTTGAACTCTCAAAAATTAATCAGGCAAGAACTCTATTAATAACCGCTCTAGAATCAGTCTATACTATATATTCTCCGGGGAGAAATTGCTCAGATTACTTTAGTAATGAGAAACGGGACTAAATAATGGCCGGAATTGAGGGATTGAGGATTAAAAATTATCGAGCGCTCAAGGATATAACCCTGGGCAAGTTATGGAATACTCAAAATCGAGATTCTCTGACACCGATGACGGCCGTTATCGGCAAAAATGGTGTGGGAAAAAGCACACTTTTTGATGCCTTCGGTTTTTTATCTGATTGTCTTAAAGGAGGAGTAGAAGAAGCTTGTGATGTGCGAGGTCGGGGCGGGTTTGAGCGTCTTCGTTCCCAGGGTCAGGAAGGAAGCATTGAATTTCAGATTTATTACAAAGAAGATTACAATTCCCGACCAATTACCTATGAATTAGCTATTGATCTAGATACCGATAATAGACCTTATGTAAAAAAAGAAAGACTCAGACAGAGAAGAAAAGGTCAAAAGACCGGATGGCCTTTTTCATTTTTACTCCTCGATGAAGGGAAAGGAATCGTTTGGAAAGGAGAAGAAGAAGGGAAACAAGTAGAAGAAGGTCAAGACCATTTTGATTTACTTAAGTTAATAGAAAAAATTCAACGAGAAGCTGATGAGGAAAGCAAGGAAACCGAGTTAGTGGAACTGAATGATAAGCGCAAACTAGGAATTGCTACGTTAGGTTCTCTCAAACAGCATCCGAGAATTTCCCTATTTCGGAGATTTATTGAGGGATGGTATCTCAGCTATTTTACTCCCGATGCGGCCAGAAGTTTGCCCCTAGCCGGACCCCAGAAACATCTGAATATTCATGGAGATAATCTCGGTAATGTGGTGCAGTTTATGGAAAGAGAGCATTCCAAGAAATTTCAGAATATACTTAATAGTATTTCTCGTAAGATACCGGGTATAGAAAAAATTAGTACAGAAAAAAGTCCCGATAATCGACTACTATTAAAATTTAATGATCGGGGATTCCAAGACCCATTTTATGTACAGCAAATGTCCGATGGTACTTTAAAAGTATTCGCCTATCTCTTACTGTTAGAAGACCCTTCCCCACCGCCATTTATCTGTATTGAAGAGCCAGAAAACGGCTTATACCATAAACTATTAGAAACCTTGGCTCAAGAATTTAGAAAACACGCCACAGGACAGAGAGGACGTTCTCAAATTTTTATCACCACCCATCAACCTTATTTTGTTGATGCTCTCCAGCCAGAAGAAGTTTGGATTCTGGAAAAGGGTGATGATGGTTTTTCTCGGATTAAACGGGCCAGTGACAATCCTTTAATTAAGAATCTCGTCTCAGAAGGATTGCCCCTTGGTAGTCTTTGGTATAGTGATTACTTAGATGAGAGATAAGGTCATGCACTTTGAAATTTTGGTCGAGGATTTGTCGGGAAAAAAAGCACTTGATATTCTAATTCTTAAGATTATTGACATGAATGCAGGTCATACATTTAGGGTTCATTCCTATAAAGGCAGTGGTCATATTCCCAGAGACTTACAGTCTGTTTCCGATCCTAGTAAGCGGATTCTTCTTGAGCGACTACCTAAACTGATTCAAGGATATGATAAAACTTTTTCCAGTTGCGCTGATAATTATGCTGCTGTGCTGATTGTGGTTTGCGATCTGGATAATCGATGTTTTCGGGAATTTCGAGAAGAATTAAGCAATTGTCTGGAAAAATCTGCTATCAAATCCCAAATTTACTTCTGTATTGCTATTGAAGAAGGAGAAGCTTGGTATTTAGGTGATATTAATGCCATAAAAATTGCTTATCCCCATGCCAAAAGTGCTATCTTGGATTCCTATATTAATGATAGTATCTGTGGTACTTGGGAAAAACTGGCAGATGCTATATACAGAGGTGGAGCGAAACAATTATCTAAGTTAGGTGGAGCTTCTGTGGGTCAAGAGAAAACAGTCTGGGCAGAAAATATTTCTCCTCAGATGAATGTGGATATTAATCGATCGCCCAGCTTTGGCTATTTTCGGGATAAACTACGTCATCTCAGTCAGGAAGAATCAAGATAAGTAATATTTTTTCAGGCTAAACTTTTAGGCATTTAAAATAATCGTCGAGAGCGGGGAATAGGCGATAGTGAGCAGTAAGCAGTGAGCCTAAATCCAGTTATTAAAGACCGATTATTTATACTCAATCCAGTTATTAAAAACTGATTATTTATTCCCTCTTTTGCCTATTGCCTATTGCCCATTGCCTGTCCTGATATGTAGCCTATACTCAACGGATTTAGTATTATTCCCCCTTTTGCCTCTTGCATGAGTGCCTGTCCTGATAAGTAGCCTATACTCAAGGGATTCAGTCTTAAATGCGATCGCATTGTTCGCTCCTTCCCAGGGCTTGACATAAATACCGCAATAATGTTACAATAAGAAACTGGCTTAAGCCAAAGACAGCAGGTGCGAAACAGCTTAAATACCCTGCCGAGGTCAAAGCGAGAAAACAGCAGCCAAAAAGACTAAAGAGAGATATTTTCTATCTTGGTCGTGCCTGAACTGGATTCTCTCCACTCAACCCCGGCGCTACAAGGGGTTATTTTTGCGCCTCTGGAACAGGTCCCCCGCATACAGGAGGTGAACAAGGGATGGGGAGAAGCAGAGAAAGCAAGGGAGTAATTCTAGAAGAATTAAAAACCTCCCTTAGCGAAGCTCAATTAACGATGGTCATCGACTATCAAGGTTTAACCGTCGCCGAAATCAGCAATCTACGCCGCAAATTGCGCCCCACGGGAACGATTTGTAAAGTCACCAAAAATACTTTGATGGGATTGGCGATCGCTGAAGATAGTGGCTGGGAACCGATGAAAAGCCTTTTATCGGGAACATCCGCCTTTCTGCTCGTAAAAGAGGATATCGGTGGAGCTTTCAAGGCCTATCAAGAGTTCAAAAAAGAAAGCAAAAAAACCGAATTGCGCGGCGGTGTCCTCAAAGAAGGGACCAAAGGTCAACTGTTGACGGAAGATCAGATCAAAGCGATCGCCGATTTACCGTCGAAAGAACAGTTAATCGCTCAGGCCGCTGGAGCAATCAACGCCATTGCCACCAAACTGGCCCGCAGCATCAACGAAGTTCCCGCATCTTTGGCCCGTGCCGTCGATGCCGTGGCCCGTCAAGAAGAAAAAGAAGCGGCTTAACACCGCACCAATCAATCACTTAAAACAATTAGGAGTCTAACCCATGTCTGCTGTAGCTGAAATCTTAGAAAAACTCAAAACTCTTACCCTCTTAGAAGCTGCGGAATTAGTCAAAGGTATCGAAGAAACCTTTGGAGTTAGCGCCGCCGCTCCGGCCGGTGGCATAATTATGGCTGCCCCCGGGGCTGCTCCCGCGGCCGCCGCTGAAGCTGTGGAAGAACAAACCGAATTTAACGTCGTTCTTGAAGAAGTTCCCGCCGACAAGAAAATTGCTATCCTCAAGGTAGTGCGCGAATTGACTGGTTTAGGACTCAAAGAAGCGAAAGACCTAGTAGAAGCCGCTCCCAAAGCGGTTAAAGAAGGCACCAACAAAGATGATGCCGCCACCGTCAAGAAAAAACTGGAAGATGCCGGGGCAAAAGTTAGCGTTAAATAGCTCGCCACTGATTCTGGGGATGTAGATTACATCCCCAGGCAAGCTGAAAAGCTCATTTCCTGATACTATAGGATTGTCATAGCAATCTTGTAGGATGTCCAACCATGGAAAGCGTCGCTTACATCTTGGTTTTAACTATGGCCTTGGCGGTAATTTTCTTCGCCATCGCCTTCCGGGAACCTCCCCGGATTCAAAAGTAAATTTCTTAACTCCGTTTAACTTAATAATTTTCTTCCCTGAGCCGCCCGCTTGTCAAAAGCAGGTTAGCGGCTCTGGTTTTCGTATTTAAAGGCTTAAATTAAAGGTTCCCCTCACCGAGCGCCTCCTATGCAGTGTCCTAATTGTCAGCATACCGATAGTCGCGTTTTAGAGTCCCGTTCCTCCGAAAACGGTCAGAGCATTCGTCGTCGTCGTGAATGCTTACAGTGTAAATATCGCTTCACCACCTACGAGCGCATCGAATTCGTGCCGATCACGGTGATTAAAAAAGATGGTAAACGGGAATCTTTTGATCGCTGCAAACTGCTGCGGGGTATCGTCCGCGCCTGCGAAAAAACCGGCATTCCCCCCTCAAGATTAGAGGCGATCGTCAATGATATCGAATCCCGTCTGCAGCAAGACTCCAAACGGGAGGTAACCAGTCAGGAGATCGGTCAATTAGTCTTGGAATACCTCCGGCAAGAATCGGAAGTGGCCTATGTGCGCTTTGCTTCGGTTTACGGCAATTTTCAGGGAATTAGAGACTTTATCGCCGCTTTAGCGCTGCTGCAATCCTCCGAAATCGAACGCGCTCATCCTTCTTGGTCTCAAGTGGAAGAAGCCAGCGTGATCACCTCATCTTAAATAGTCCCCGATTCAGTTATAATTAGGATCCCTTGTGCTATTTAAAGCCCAAGCTCTGGTTAGATTCTTAAGAGTCATTCTTGAGGCGGATTGCCTGCAAGAAAGCCGGATGCGGCAGTTCATCCCCTAGGCCCTGCCTAGGAACTAAATTGGGAGGCATCTCCTTTATTTAGAAACTGTACATCACATAGGAGGAAAAACCTACGGAAATTCCGAGGCCCAAACAACGTACATGACCACCCAAAAAACCGCAAACAAAAACATAGGCTTTACCCATGAAGATTTTGCCGCCCTTCTAGACAAATACGATTATCATTTCAGTCCGGGAGATGTTGTCGCCGGGACTGTTTTCAGCATGGAACCCCGGGGGGCCCTCATCGATATCGGTGCTAAAACCGCCGCTTTTATCCCCGTGCAGGAGATGTCGATCAACCGCGTCGATAATCCCGAAGAAGTTTTACAACCTAACGAAACCAGGGAATTTTTCATCCTTACCGACGAGAATGAAGATGGACAGCTAACCCTGTCGATCCGTCGCATTGAATATATGCGCGCTTGGGAACGGGTGCGTCAATTGCAAAAAGAAGATGCTACCGTGCGATCAAATGTTTTTGCCACTAACCGTGGTGGGGCATTAGTCAGGATTGAAGGTCTCCGCGGCTTTATCCCCGGTTCTCACATTAGCACCAGAGAGGCGAAAGAGGATTTAGTTGGTCAGGAATTGCCCTTAAAGTTTTTAGAAGTGGATGAGGATCGCAACCGTCTGGTTTTAAGTCATCGTCGCGCTTTAGTGGAACGCAAGATGAACGGTTTAGCCGTGGGACAGGTGGTAATCGGTTCCGTGCGCGGAATCAAGCCCTACGGTGCTTTCATCGATATCGGTGGAGTCAGTGGTTTACTGCATATTTCCGAAATCTCTCACGATCACATTGACACCCCCCACACGGTTTTCAATGTCAATGATGAGTTAAAAGTGATGATTATCGATCTCGATGCCGAAAGAGGTCGCATTTCCCTCTCGACTAAACAATTAGAACCCGAACCGGGAGATATGCTGAAAAATCGCCCGTTAGTGTTTGAAAAAGCGGAAGAAATGGCGATTAAATACCGAGAAAAACGTCTAGCGGAAGCGGAAGGCCGCACTGTCTCGGAAGTAGTCGCAGAAATCGAAGTTCCTCCCGCCTTGGAGGAGGAAGATTTAGTTCTCGCTGCCACCGAGGAGTAGGTCAGTTATCAGTTATCAGTTATCAGTCGTCAGCAGCAATTCTCATTTTGAAAACAAAAGAAGATAAAGTTCTCTATGTGAACAAGAGAACTTCTGTCTAATTATCATTTTTTTTCAAGATAATCATCATAATTAGCTTCAAGAGACAGTTTTAAAATATCTGCCCATAAAAAACTTATCTCAACTCATAAATTTAGCTGAAA
>NZ_SFBZ01000254.1:0-3314 GCF_007095495.1 Microcystis sp. M_QC_C_20170808_M9Col
GGTAAGCAAAGCACGACGTTTTTAAAAATTTTCAGCTATGTATTTCCGAGAAATCGACTAAAAACGTTGCCAGATAAGGATTTGAGAGAATGACATTTGCGAGAATGAAACGACCCTACTCCAACGGGGGGGTTGCCTTTTGCATGAGTGCCTTTTGCCTGTCCTGATATGTAGCCTATACTCAACGGATTTAGTATGACAGCCTTTTTCTGATCAAGACGAAGTGTCACCTAATTGGCTATGGACGACCGACACCTCACACCCCACACCCTGCCCCCAGAAAAAATTTTTTCGGCAAACCCTATTTATCCGGTATTGACCTTGAATAGCCATCGTTGCTCCTTTCGAGCAGCGAATGATTAATAATTTCTTTCTAAACGGCAAAACAGATAAAAAATTTCTATCAAAAAACTGGCAAAAATTGGCAAGACGAAAAATGCTGATCAGCTTGGAACAACTGAGATAGAGCATCGTCAATCTGGACATTCAAAATGTCACCAACTTGCCGTGATCCCGATGCTAATAGTCAGAGGGAGACTTGCATAATTTCAAAATCTAAGTTAATCTCTCCTAAAAGTCACCTTTAGGTATTTTGACTAAAAAGAAAGTTGCCTAACTTCTACTCTAGCCTCAAGGCTAATGCTGAAAGCTAGAATCATCGGCTTAATCGACTGGCTCTAGCTAACTCTTTACACCACAGGAGGTCTGTTTGAAAGAGACTTTTATCCACAACCCCATGACATCCGCTACCCCAGAACAGAATTGCACTGCTGAGTCTAACCGAGTCCGTTGCTCGGCTGCCCTGCTGGGATTAGCACTCTCTCTGGGAGTACCTAGCATTCTCAACTCCACCTCAGAATCAGCCCAGGCCGCCAATTCTGTACCCTTAGAATGGGAAGTAATTGACCTGTCCCAAAAAGCAAAAGGTGCGGGTAAAGAACTAAAAGAACCGCAAATAATCCAATCCCAAGCACTTGCTACCGTCAAATTCATCGCCACATCAGTGGTTGAGCATCAGGTAAAACCAGGAGAATCCCTGTGGAGTTTAGCCGACACCTATCAAACCACCCCTACAGCGATCGCTACCCGCAATAATCTCCCCCCCCAATCCGATCTGATTATCGGACAAACCTTAAAAATTCCCACTCCTGAGCAGTTGCCCCCGGCAGCCCCGGCAGCAACTCCTGAGCAGTTGGATAGTTCCTCTGCTAGTCTGCGTCAAACCCGTCAACGTCTCCAAGAAAGTTTGGCCGCCCTACGGACCGAGGAAACCCCCCATCAGTCCGATTCCGGGGAAACAGTAATCGTCACCGAAACTACCGCTCTCGTTCCCGATAATTCGCCCACCGCTGTCGAGATTCCCGTTATTGCTCCCGAAGAATCGCCCCGACCAACCAGCCAGGTGATCCCGATTCCCGTTCCCACCCCTGAAAGCGATCACCCGATAGCCACAATTGCCGTTAATCCTCCCTTGACAAGCAGACCGGAAATTCCCAGCGTTGCCCTACGAAATCCGGCTCCTGTGACTGAAATTCCCGCCGTTCCCAATCCTCGGGTCATAGTTCCCCCAGAAAACCAAGTTTATCGGGTTCGGCCAGGGGATACCTTAAACACGATCGCTCGCGCTCTCGGCATCACCCCCGCCGAATTAGCCAGGGAAAACGGCATTGACAACCCCAACCGGATTAAAGTTAATCAAACCCTAGTGATTCCCGACCGCTCTGCCAACGCTAGAGTTAATCAAAATCTTACTCCCTTGTTCGGCGATCGCCAGAGATTGTCCTTTGACCCCAGCAATCGACAAAATTTGCCCGCCGCCACCGCCACCACGGAGACGGAAGAATTCCCCGAAAATATCACCGGCAGCTATCGGGAAAGATTGCGCCAAGAGGTGGCTAATCTGCGGGAAACTAACCTTTCGGAAACCCAGAAAAGTATCGCTATTCCCGTCGATAATCCCGCAGAAACCGTCGATGATCGGCAAATAACCCCTAATCCCCAATGGGCCGCCCTTCGTTCTCGTTCTAACCAAAGCACCCCCCCACAGATTATCGGTTCGGCTCCTACCAATGTGGAAGAATATAATGACCGCCTACGAATTCCCGTCGGCGAAACCGTAGAACCTTCCCTTCCTCCCCTCGCTAATCCCGATGAGTATTTACCTAATCCCACCCCCATTTTTACCGGCTTTATCTGGCCCACCAGAGGTGTGTTAACCTCCGGTTTCGGTTGGCGCTGGGGCAGACCTCATCGCGGCATCGATATCGCCGGTCCAGTGGGTACACCGGTTGTGGCGGCGGCCGCCGGTGAAGTAATCGCCTCCGGTTGGAATTCTGGCGGTTATGGCAATCTGGTGAAACTGCGTCACCCCGATGGTAGCACCACTCTCTATGCCCATAACAGCCGTCTGCTGGTGCGTCGCGGCCAAACTGTTCAGCAAGGCGAGCCAATCGCCCAGATGGGTAGCACCGGTTTTAGCACCGGCCCCCACCTACATTTCGAGGTTCACCCCTCCGGCCAGGGCGCAGTTAATCCCATAGCTTTCCTGCCAGGCAGACGTTAAAGATGCCCAGAAAGGGAAGAAAAAATCTTCCCTTTTTTGCTCTTGTGCAATTGGGTGATTGTGTGTTATGATTGATAACTGTGTAAACAACGGCTTAGTAGCTCAGTTGGTCAGAGCAGGGGACTCATAAGCCCAAGGTCGGCAGTTCAAATCTGCCCTGAGCCATCGGAATCAAGCTCCTCTTGGGAGCCTCCTGGCAATTCTACTGGCAATTTTTTGGCTCTTGTCGGGCTGAACGAAAGTTACCCCATACAATCGTTCCCTAAAAAAATGGGGAATCAGGCTCACTGCTTTGGGGGAATATATTTCGGGAAATCTGGCTGAAATTGCTCAGGCAATCCTGAAAAAGTCAATTCTTCTAGAGCATTATCTCGTTCCCCGGTTCTACCCGATAACTTATAACTGTTCCCTGAACACAGCAAAAATCTCCCCAACACCTGCCCCCCCCCCACCAAAGCCTTTTTTTGATTTCTGGAAATTCGCACCCATAAGTAGGGTTTGCTGAAAAAGCTTTTCGGTGGTGGCAGGGTGTGGCCCCCCCAACCCCCCCGACATCGTAGGGCTGTTTCATTCTCCCATCAGAATATCAAAAGTAAAAGCGATCACTGTCTTTGTAAAATGAGGAGTGACCCGCAACTTTTCAAATATATGTTGAGCTTAATAGAAAAACTGAAACAAGTCAAGGACTTTCGGAAAGATAAAGGAAAAAGACACCCTTTATGGATAGTATTAATAGTAATAATACTGGGAA
>NZ_SFBZ01000255.1:0-9738 GCF_007095495.1 Microcystis sp. M_QC_C_20170808_M9Col
TAATGGCAGAGGCTAACTCAAATTGTAAGATGCTGTGTTTTCCTTTGGGCATAGGTTTTTGAGTGACAATTCCATGATAATATTCCCTAGCAGGCTTAGTTTCTGGAAGGGCAAGAAATACTTCGAGGGAAAGAGCTTGTTTATCTTCTATTGTGGCAAACATTAATTGATTTCTCCGATCTTGAGTTGTTTTCTATTATAAGCTCCTGACTCCTTACTCTCAGGTAAGTTTTTGATTTTTACCATAAGTCCAATCTAAAAATACGGGTTTTTCTTTAAGCTCTAGCACAAAAAATTTGATTAGCAGTGAGGTTTAACTCTGGAAAAATCCCTGAAATAAGACGTTGATCCTGTTTAAATAAATTACCTTGATATTCTCCATCGATTAATTGATAGATAGAAATGGTGGGTTCTTTGGGGCTGCCGATATATCGGGCCGAACCTTTGGCTAAATAATCGATAATCCAATATTCGGCAATTCCTAATTGTTCGTAGTCGTCGAATTTTTTCAGATAATCATCTCGCCAATTGGAACTGACAATTTCAATAATTAATTTAGCTGATGTTGCCAGAGAAATTGAGGAAGCGGTTTCCCAATAGGGATCATTAACTAGATTTTCTCTGTCTAAGATAATAATATCGGGTAGATAACCTGTATGGGGGCGAAGGGGTTTTACTGCGGCAGTATTGGGGATAAAATAGGGCAATTGCTGCCGATTTATCTCTAAGAATAGGGTTCCAGAAACAAATCCGCCAATTTCTTCGTGTTTTCCGATCGGTCGCATCATGGCTAATAATTTTCCTGCGATTAATTCGTATTGTTGTCCATCATCGGGATATTGATTGATATAGTCATCAAAAGTCAACAATTGGGGGATAGTTTGGGTTGTGGTCATGGCAGTTAGGGGAATAAGAGAGATGATTTTTCTAGATTCTAACTCGATTAACGACGTTGCCACCAAGTCAATCCAGCTAGGGTAAATCCTACTAAAGGCATCACTACCATCGCTATCCAAAAAATAGCGTTAGCTTGCAGGGGATTTAAATTAATTCTTCTATTTTCTGGTTCCTTGGCCCGGATAGATAAGGTGGCTGTTTCACCACTGGCTAACCACTGCACAGAATTTAAAAATATATCTCCGTTTAACTGTTGTTCAAACAGTCCATCGCTGGCAAAGCTGGCATTACCAATCACGATTAATTTACCTTTTTTTCCCGTCAGGGCAACTCCTAGATCAAAGGGGCCGGCTAAATCTTTTTCAGGGTTAAACTGGAGATTCTGATCATTTAAATCACTCTCAGCCCACATTTTATCATTGGTAATCATTAAAGATACGGCTTCAATTCCTTCGACGGGAACGGTAGCGATGGGACGAGCAAAGGGAAAGATAGAAATACCGTTAGCAAAATCGCGAGTAATCGGATGATTGCCGTAATTGGTAATAATGGGACTAGCCGGTCCTAGTCCGATGATTTCCCCAGCACCGGAAGCATCAATAATAATCCGATTATCTAGTTTCACACCCCAGGCGGTTAATAAGGGTTCTAATCCGGTTTCGGTTTGAGGGTCAATCAGTAATAAAATTTTGCCCCCTTGCTCAAGATAGTTTTTTAAAGCGGTGACTTCCTGGGGAAATATTTTTCTTTTGGGACTGGCAATAATAATGACATCGGCATTATTGGGAATGGTGGAACGTTCCACTAGATTAAGTGGTTCTACTTGATAACCTTTTGCTTCTAAACTATTGACTGCTTGTCCTAAACCCCCTTGAGGTTCTTTGAGGGCATTTTCTCCATGACCTTGCAGAAAGTAAGCGGTTAAAGTGCGATTAGTTTTAGCGGTTTCGATGGCGTTACTCAGTTTCGCTTCGGTGAGATTTTCCTGTTCACTAATAGTTTTCAGGGGTTGTTTTTTTTCACCATACTGTAGATAGACTCTGGACAGATTATCATTAGCTAGTTTTTTAAATTCTTGAGCGATATTGGGTTTTTTCTCCGGGTTAACTATCTCGTACTGAAATTGGGGATTTTTGCGTTGATAATTGGCTAAAAGTTCCTGTTCGTTGCCACTGATTCCCCGGGTTGAAAAAATCCAGACTTTGACTGGTTTTGACAGATTGGTTAATAGTCTTTCGGTTTGGGGGGATAAACTAAAGATTTGGTTTTCGGTTAAATCAACTCGATAGGGATAACGGAGGGCAAGAAAGTTAATTAAACCGATAACACCGAGGACAATAATAGTAGTTATGAGGGTTTGAGTACCGGTGCGGGTACTTCTTTTTTGCCAAAAGTCTTTGGAAGTGATTACTAATAACAACAGCCACCCTAGAAACAGAATAGCCCCGGCAATTAATAACCCCAGAGAGAGGGATGACCATTGACCAGAAATTAACCCCACGGTTAGGCCGGCACTAGCCAGAAAGAGGGCGGGTATATAGAGAAATTTACCGTATTTTTGCCAGGATATCATAGTTAGTTTCTTTGATAACGGTCCGCTTCGATCGCTTGAGTAGTTAGGAAGATTCCCAGCAGAATATAACTGAGGAGGATGACTAAACTACTACTGTCAAAAATTCCCCGCACGAAATTGTTAAAGGGTTGATACCAAGATAGATGGGATAGTAATTCTTTCAGGAAAAATCCGATCTGTTCTCCCACTTCTCCTCCGATGCGATCTCGAAAGAAGGTTTCGGCATTGTTAGCAATTACATCCAGTATCCAGATAAATAAGATGGTGATAAAGGTGATGATGTAAGCCAGGATAGAACTATTGGTAAGGGAAGAAATAAACATCCCGATGGCTAGGATGGCCGCTGCCAGTAAAATTAATCCTAGATGAGCCATTAAAACACTGGCTATATTCACTGGGGGAACTGCGCTACTAAAAACCACTATTTCGTAAATCCAGAGGGGGGTAATCATCACGGTAAAAAAGGCCAGCACTCCCAATAATTTACCGATGGCTATACTCCAATTAGTCAGGGGGGAAGTGGCTAAAAGTTCTAGGGTTCCCTGTCTTTTTTCCTCTGCGTATAATCCCATAGACAGGGCTGGCAAAATTACCAACAATAAAGAGGATAAAATCATGCCGATGAAAGTGGTCATAAATTCAGATACCACATCTCTGGCTACCAGAAATCCCGATTGTTCCTGGATACTAATATCGAGAATAATTCCGTAGAGAAGGGAGTTAAAGAAAAATCCCGCTACTAACCAAAATATACCCATAATGATATAGGCATTGGCGGCGGTAAAATAGCTTTGAAATTCCTTGCGAAAAATCGCCCAGATATTATTGATCATGCCTCTCCTCTTGGTGATTACTTTCCCCGCTGCCGATTACTTCCAGAAATATATCTTCTAGGGTTTTACGGGTGCGACGCATTTCTAATAAGTTATAACCATTGTTGACAACTATTCTAGCAAGTTCTGCCCCTAGGTTTGTCCCCGCTTGACCAACAATTTTAAGCAGGTTATCGCCGACTTTTGCCCCTTGCTCGACTTGCGGCAGTTGTTGCAGGATTTCTAGCAGGGAATCCCTATCACCCTCGATCTCAATTTCATAACTGGAACCGGCAGGGGTAGCGGTAGTAATATTATTGGCCACGATGCGACCCCGATTAATAATTGTCGCTCGATCGCAGGTAATACTCACTTCTGGCAAAATATGAGTGGAGAGAATAATTGTATGTTCTCCCGCTAAACTTTTAATCAGATTTCTTACCTCGATAATCTGTTTCGGATCCAATCCTACTGTCGGTTCATCTAAAATAATTACCGGTGGATCGTGTACGATCGCTTGGGCAATTCCCACACGCTGTTTATAACCTTTGGATAACTTGCGGATAATAACTTTTCTTTTTTCTAGTAACTGACATTTGCCTAACACTAAATCTACCCGCGCTTTTCTATCCCCCGATGAGATGCCTTTAATCCGTGCCACAAAATCAAGAAAACCTTCCACGGTCATTTCTGGATACAAGGGGGGATTTTCGGGAAGATAACCAATGCGACGACGCACTTCTAAGGATTGTTGATGCACATCGTATCCTGCTATCCTTGCTGTTCCCGTTGTGGCAGGAATATAACCAGATAAAATCCTCATGGTCGTGGTTTTTCCCGCTCCATTTGGTCCCAAAAAACCGAGAATTTCTCCTTTTTCTACGGTAAAATCCACGTCACTGATTGCCGTGGTAGAACCATAAATTTTACTCAGATGTTCGACTTCAATCATAAGCTTTATCAGTTATCAGTTATCAGTTATCAGTTATCAGTTATTAGATGGGAGTTAAGTACCTAAGCAAAATTAATTACACATATCTAACCCCGCTCTTGCCTCTTGCCTCTTGCCTCTTGCCTATCTTCACTAGGAAATTAATTTTGCACGACTACTTATCAGTCTGTTAAGTGACAAGTTCGGAGCTTTCTTTTAACTCGACGGAATCTAAAACCTAATTTGTTAAGCTAGAAGATTTTATGGACTTAGTTTCTAACCTTCTTTTTGGGTAGGAGAATTGCCAGATTCTTTCTTTTGCCTCTTGCCTCTTGCCTCTTGCCTACTGCTCACTGATAACTGATTTTTCCCAGACTATGATCCCGATTAATTTCTACCACTAGATGCGCTTGTTTGAGCAGGGGTGGGAGAAATAATTGCGGATGTAAACTTTTCCAAAAATACTTGACAAATTCCTCGATTTCTGATGGGGTCATACCTCCTTTTGTTTCGGCCGCCTGTCGCCATTGTAAACTGTAACGGTAGTCAAGGGGATAAAGAATCAGTAAGCGATCGATTTTTGACCAGAGGGGTAGATATTCTCGCAATCTTTGATTATTATCCCTGGCGAATTGTCGGTCTTCTTCGCTATTAATCGGATCGGGGGCATGATCAAAGACTGTTTCTTCTACTGGATTCATGCCCACAAACCAACCCTCGAAAAAAAGAATATCAACTCGTTCCACTTGTTCCGCTGCAATTCTATCTCCTTGTCCTCGATGCAGGGACTTGTCAAAACGCGGGATTAAAATCGGACTTTCTTGCTGACAAACCTGTTCTAAAACTTTAATTCCTAATGCTATATCATGAGTACCCGGTGGACCACGCCAGCGCAATCTTTCATCCTTTTGACGCAATTTTATTCGCTCATTATAGGTCTTATAAATATCATCTAAAGAGAGATTATTTACTTTTAAATCAAAATATGCTAAAATAATCGACATTATGGATGTTATGGTGGTCTTTCCCGTGCCTTGAGGGGCCAAAATGCCTTGAATTAACGGTTTTGCGTGGTTGCGTAGCTCTAGCGCCCAGGGAATCCACAAGCGCCAACAGCTGATCAAAATCTGATTTTGCTGATTTATCCCTAACTCCTGACATTTTTGCCAGACTCGCGGCCAGAGAATCGTTAATAGTTCCGCCCTTTCCTGTAGGATGAGAGGGTTAGTCTCCCTAAAATTTAAGGATTCGATCTCTAGTAAATCTTCTAGATCCGCCTCAGTTAAGGGATTTTTGTCGATTAATCCCTGTAAAATCGTCAAAATCTTCATAGCTGTTATCAGAATTAGCAAAAAACTGTCCCGATGATTCAGGAGTAATTCTCTGGGGTTAGCCACCCATACCGGCAGATTAATCCTGCTCAAGATTTTTTTTGAGAGTGTTTTTTAGGGTTATTTGCCCAAAAATGAAGGGTTCGCAGGCAGGCACGGATTCCCATTATATATATAAGTATATGTCAAGTCCCGTTTTCAGTCAAGGGGTTCGGTCAAAAATCTCTAGCTTTGTCTCCAGTTTCCCAATCGGTTAGACTAAGAATTATTCACATTACTTAACAAAACAGCCGATGAATACAGCTGCTCTGACGATAAAGCAAAATTGGCAATGGCAAGGACATTCGATACACTATGTGCAAGCGGGTACTAGAGTCACGGGAAAACCCCCGTTACTATTAGTCCACGGTTTTGGCGCTTCCACCGACCATTGGCGAAAAAATGTGTCAGGTTTAGCCTCAGAATGGGAAGTATGGGCGATCGATCTGTTAGGATTTGGTAGATCAGCTAAACCGGATATTGTCTATAGTGGCAGTCTTTGGCAGCAACAATTAAATGATTTTATCAAGGAAGTTGTGGGCCAACCGACGGTTTTAGCGGGTAATTCTCTGGGGGGTTACGCTTCTCTCTGTGTGGCTGCTAATCATTCCGAGAATGTTCGGGGATTAATTCTCCTCAATAGTGCCGGTCCCTTTAGCGATACAGAAAGCAATCGTCAGCCTAATTTAGCACAAAAATTACTGCGATCGATGCTGGTGCAACCCTGGGCCAGTTATCTCTTATTTCTCTATACCCGTCAACCCAAAACTATCCGCAAAACCCTAGAGAAAGTATATCTCGATCGCAGTGCCATTACTGAGCAGTTAATAGAAGATATCCGTCGTCCTTCCCTGGATGCGGGAGCAGCCAAAGTTTTTGCTTCTGTGTTTAAATCTCCCCGGGGGGAAAATGTGGATATTCTCCTGCAAAAGTTAAGTTGTCCCCTGTTGATGTTATGGGGTGAGGGGGACCCTTGGATGAATACTAGGGAACGCGGGTCCAAATTCCGTCAATACTATCCTTCTCTCACAGAATATTATCTAACTGCCGGTCATTGTCCCCACGATGAAATTCCCACGGAGGTTAACCAGTTGATTAGTGATTGGGTGAAAAGCTTATAGGTACTTAGGGATCGGTTATCAGGTTTTTATTTTTTTGACGCTTATCTAACCTGAAAAAAGAGGGTTCGCAGGCAGGCACGGATTCCCATTCTATATATAAGTATCTGTCAAGGGCGGGGATTTGTCAAGGGTTTTTTTGAAAAAATCTACCAGAATTTGGCCGGTGGGGAAGACATTGGCCGGTATTGGTAGAGAAGCAGATGAATGAGCAATTGTAGGGGATAACTATCTACTTTATGTCTCTGTTGGTTCCCCAATCTAATACATCTGTCCGTCTTTGTCGCAGTTGTTGGGCCGTTTCTTCTAACCAAGCAAGATAGTCTTGTTCTTATAAGTCTTTGGTATTGGTCAGGTATCGGGTTTTTATTTTTTTGACGCTTATTTGACCCGAAAAAAGAGGGTTCGCAGGCAGGCACGGATTCCCATTCTATATATGAGTATCTGTCAAGGGCGGGGATTTGTCAAGGGTTTTTTTGAGAAAAAATCTGCCAGAATTTCAGGGGAGAAAATCGGAATCGAGGATTTCTTCGGGACTATAGGGGCAGCTTTCGGCAAAGATAGCGGCCGGTAATTGGCTTTTTTGTCGGACTCGCTTCACTGCTTTGGGGTAAATAACGGCGATTCTGGTTAAAAAATAGTTATAAAGGGTTTTCGACTCCAATAAAAGTTCTAATTCCACCCGAAAGTTACCGATTTCGTCCTGCCATCCCCGCGCACATCTTTCTCTTTCCTCCGGCCAGTATTGGTAGAGAAGCAGATGAATGAGCAATTGTAGGAGATAACTATCTACTTTATGTCTCTGTTCATTCCCCAGCGCTTCGATTTCTTCTTCGAGATGTTCCCAATCTAATACATTTGTCTGTCTTTGTCGCAGTTGTTTGGCCGTTTCTTCTAACCAAGCAGGATAGTCTTGTTCGTATAAGTCTTTATTTGTCATACCCTATCCTCTTTAGCGCCGGTCAGGTATTAGGTTTTTATTTTTTTGACGCTTATTTGACCTAAAAAAAGAGGGTTTGCAGGCAGGTACGGATTCCCATTGTATATATAAGTATCTGTCAAGTGCGGGGATTTGTCAAGGGTTTTTTTATTGAGATTTTGTTAATCATCTCGAATACCGTGCATCATGGATTAGTAAACGCTCCGAAAGATTGGCAATATTCCAGTTTTCACCGTTAGGTTGAAGAAGGAATTTATGATCAGATGTGAGGAGCTTCAGAAAAGCTGATCTTTGATAGTGATATCGGTATGGAATAAAATGTAGAAGTAAAACCCAAAAAATTCAGGTAAGAAATAAAGGTAATGTTGGGTTTCGTCACCTCAACCCAACCTACAAGAGCAGCGATCGCACTACAGGATCAGCGATCACCTTTATCGAGAAGAAATAGCTACCTGCACATTCGGAGAAAAATTCTCGATTTTTCGAGAAGCATTAAGAATTTCAATCCCGATTACATTACCTGCTTGATCATAGTCAAGAATAACCCCCGGACTGATTGCCTCACTTTCTTCTACGGGTGTGTCATGCCAGGTAATTGTTAAAACGTCAACTTCAGCATCATATTTAGCTTTCATTTGATAGCTGCCTATATTTTCTAAGTTTACTGGTAACATATAGTGTAACAATTTTTTGAGGCTCAACTAAGTCATTAATGTAAATTCTCAGAAGATAAGTTTTATTGTTAATGGCGACAAACGTACCTTAATAAACTTTGAGTCCATCTTCTTCTAAAATTTGCTCAGGATTATTGAGGATGTCCTGCAATATTTTTAAAGAGATTTGGCGTTGAATAATTTTTTCTTCGGCATGGTGACTTAAAATAAAGTTCACGAGGATTTCGGGTTCTTCGGTTTGTCTTATACAATGGACGGGGTTATAAGGAATGAAACCTTTATAGAGACAGACATTGCCGCAATTTTTGTCAATTGTTGGCGATCTGGAGCGAACTAATCAATTAAATCTCTTGCCAGATAAGGATTGAGTCGATTTATGCCCCCCTATCGAACCATACCAAGTCCCGAAGAGCCTGGATTAGCAAAAATTATAAAGCAAATAATCGCACTGTAGGTCGGTTTGAACGAAGTAAAACCCCAAAAATTAAGGTAAGAAATAAAGGCAATGTTGGGTTTCGTCACCTCAACCCAACCTACAAGAGCAGCGATCGCGCTTATCTCAAGTCCCATGATCGCACGGTAGGATGTGTTAGCGTAGCAAAAAGGCGCGTTAAGTAACGCACCCTACAAGATCAGCGATCGCACTTCTTAAAAAGCGATCACACCATGAAAAGAAAACCTGATCGCACTAAAGTCCAAAATAATCGCAAATCAGATAATTATTGTTAAGAAAACAATTTGATCCGTTACATTTCATTAGCGTACCCTACACAATCACCGACTATACTAACCGGTTGCTTGTCGAGAGCAACTTCAAATAAAAATTCAGGGGCAAAGTCTGCTCCGTTTGGCCATTCTATTGTCCGACTATTTACATATGCTTTTTGAAATAAACTTTTATCTTTTAAGGGTTCAAAGATTTCCCCATACAATTCTTGTTCTAAATCTACAATCCCTTCTATTCCATTATTAAAGGTTAGCTTTAATTGATACTTATCCAGATATTCCACACAGATAACATGAAGAAATAGCTCCTTTTTAGGGAAGGGGATCGATTCTGTTAAGAGGTTTTCTTTGACGCGCATTTTCCCAGTTCTCCAATAGTTCAGATTGGTGTAGATCAAGCCACTCCCATATTAAATTTAGTCCTCTTTTGGGCATTTGACCACAAACTTCACCTGTGTGAATCATTATAACCGCTTCATAATCTTGATACTCGGCATGGATATGAGGCGGATTGTGATCGTTATATAGCAATTCTTGGAGCTATGAGGTACAATGGAAAGCAAATAGACAAATAATAAAACTTACCAGCTTCCTATGAGACCCTATTCCGTAGATTTTCGCCAAAAAATTATCGATGTCTGGAAGAAAGAAAAAATTTCCATTCGAGGACTAGCCCAGAGATTTGACGTGGCTAAAA
>NZ_SFBZ01000256.1:0-25146 GCF_007095495.1 Microcystis sp. M_QC_C_20170808_M9Col
TCGAAACGAATAGGCTTTTTCCATACCTCACATTTTAGCATATATTTCGTAAACGATGCTCATATTTAACAGTAAAGCCGTCGTAGAACGGCGGGGTTTCAGACCCAAATTTTCGATGAGACTCATACCAGTGTAGTTCAGCTTTGCGGATTTCTCCATTAGGAAATTGAACTAAGCCGACTCCTTTTAGCTTTCGCCATCGACGACCCCCAAACTGCGCTTTTAGCCTTCTGAGTTCACGAATAGAGAGGTTGACGGCGATAATCTCTATTTCTGTTAGTTCTCCAATCAACTCAAAGCCATTACCCATCTCATCATTCTAACAAAGATTAATAAAAATCTGGAATGTCTCCCCAAAAAAGCGATCGCCCTCTATCAATAGAGCGCGATCACTGGCAATTTAAGGCTAGATTTACCAGTTTTTTATTTTAATTTGCGCTTCAAGGCTGCACCCGCACCAAGAACACCAATGGCGAGTAAACCTAAGACTGAAGCAGGTTCGGGAACAGGCTTAGCCAAGCGAAGCTGTCCTACGGCAAAATCTACGCTACTGGAAACTGTGATTTTGTCAATCAAATCTCCGCCTGTGCCGTAGAAGCCAAAGTACTTGGCTCCCGCATTACCATTTACAGGTTGTGTCAGACTTGTCGTAGTGCCATTCTGAGCAGTTACAGTAATATTGAAGATGTTGAATGGATTTGGCTGCACATACAGGTCAAAAGCGGCAATACTAGCGGGCAGGTCAATCTGAATCGATGTTGCACCGTTGGAATAATACACCTCTCCCGTGTAGCCGTTACTCCAGGTTGCCCAACCACTACCAATCTTTCGGTAATTTACACTTGGAGTGAAAGTTAAATTACCTAAAGGCGAGGATAGAGTTGTAACATTTGTGAACGCTGCTAAGCTAGGATCGGGAACAGTAACCATGTTAAAACCTAAATTGGTTAGCGTGTTCGTCCCCGGTGAAACCCATGAATTGCTATCATCCAAAGCAACAATGGCTGCATTGGCAGCAGTTGTATGGGCAAAGGTGACTCCTAGAGCTACAAAGGTAGCTCCCGCAGCAGTCATTGACAGTTTTTTAATTGTAGTCGAAGTTTTCATGTTCGGAAATTTTCCTCAAAACAAATAAACAAACAAATGTTCTGAATGCCCTTTAAAGGAGAAAATCTCAAATTAAGCGACATTGGCAAGGGAGAAAAATTGGTTTTTTCAAAATTGCCAATCACTAAATTTTAAGCTAGTTCCTCAATGACAAAACAGAGCAACAACGGGATTTTACCCCCCCCCGATTTTGTCAAGTGTAAACCAACACAAATTTACAAAAATTTATAATTATTGTTACCCTTGAGAGTAGGGTAGTAAATCTCAATTTGGTCGAAATATCTATATTACAGGGCGCACGCAGTTCGATAAACTCACTGACCACAGTGCGCTCCTACCATTGGCGCAATAATATTATTGTAGGGGCGAATTGCATTCGCCCTCTTTGATCCCCCCTTAATCCAAGGAGGGTATCTGACAATTTTTAACCCCTACCTAATTAACAGCCAATCCCTAATCTCTCAATAACAGATATTCGCGAATCTCAAAAAAGTTATCCCAAGGAATATAGGGTTGATTTTCCGCTTGCAGATAATCGATTAAACGATCCCTAGCAAAAACTAGATCGGCCCTTCTAGCCATGGTAATATCGGTAACGGAATCACCGATCGCAATAGTTTCTACTCCTGAATATTTGGCCATAATCAAGGCTTTAGCCACTAATTCCGTCTCATTTTCCCAATCGGAATGAACTTGCAGATATTCCCCTTGAGTATGAAGATTGACCCCATAAATTGCCGTTACCTTATCTAATAGTCCCTCCCGTTTTAAGACCGTTTCAATCATGCCTTGGAGACCACCGGAGATAATAATAAAAGGGATGGATTGCTCCTGTAAAAAAGCGAGGAATTCGGCTAATCCGGGGCGAATTGGCTTGCTTTCGGCATAGGCGAGAATATCGGCGTATTTTTGGCTCGGTATCGACTCTAGCAGTTGACGGACACCCCGGCGCAGAGTCAGAGTGCGAGCGTACATTTGGGGCATAATTTGGGCTGATAAATCGGGGGCGAATTCTTTGAGCATACCCGCAAAAGTTTCCACGGCGGTGATAGTGCCATCAAAGTCACAGAAAACAATTTTACTCATGGGGTGACAAAATATCTGAAATTGGATATAATCGAAGGTTATGATTAATTTTACAGAGATTATCCGACTCTAGAGCTTCAACCCCCATGAAATCCTATCTCGCCGCCGCCATTCAAATGACCAGTCAGCCGGATTTAGAGAAAAATCTCGCTGCCGCTGAAGAGTTGATCGAACTTGCCGTGGGTAAAGGGGCGGAATTAATCGGTTTACCAGAAAATTTCGCTTTTATGGGGGCAGAAACCGATAAAATCGCCCAGGCCGAGACTATTGCCCGAAAAGCCGATAAATTCCTCCGCACCATGGCCCAACGGTTTCAAGTGACTATTTTAGGGGGTGGTTTTCCCGTGCCGGTGACGGGTATTCCCGATAAGGCTTATAATACCGCTATTTTAGTCGATGCCAACGGTGCGGAATTAGCCCGTTATCAAAAAGTCCATCTCTTTGATGTCAATGTCCCGGACGGTAACACCTATCAGGAATCGAGTACAGTCATGGCAGGAATCGATTTACCGCCGATTTATGGCTCCGATAGCTTGGGCAAAATTGGCCTCTCGATTTGCTATGATGTGCGTTTTCCGGAACTCTATCGCTATTTATCGCGGCAAGGAGCCGATGTTTTATTTGTACCTGCGGCGTTTACAGCTTTTACAGGGAAAGATCATTGGAAAGTTTTGTTACAAGCGCGAGCGATCGAGAATACTTGTTATATAATAGCTCCCGCTCAAACGGGCAATAATTACGCACGCCGTCACACCCACGGTCACGCTATGATTATCGATCCTTGGGGTGTGGTTTTAGCCGATGCAGGGGAAGAAGCGGGAGTGGCAATTGCCGAAATTAATCCCCAACGTCTGCAACAAGTGCGACGACAAATGCCGTCCCTACAGCATCGTGTTTTTGTTTAAAATTCGCTCAGAAAATTAGTTCCCAGGGACGGTTATCAATAGGGAACAGAGCCTCACTTCTGTGTTCTTCAATCACTTAAGTAGGTAAGCGTTAAAAATTATCAGAACGTAGGTTGGGTTGAAGCATGAAACCCAACCCCCGCATGGGTTACGCTACCGCTAACCCATCCTACAAATAATTGTGCCTCCCTACTTAAGTAGGTAGGCATTAAAAATTATCAGATGCCCCCCTTATTAAGGGGGGATTAAGGGGGGATCGAACCTAAAATCCATTTTTAATTTAATTATAATCAACCACTTATAATAACTTTTTAGCAAAATCGATCGCCTCCTGAAAAACTTTAACTTGGCCCTCAATTTGGGCAATTTGTACCTCGGTTAATAACTTACCAATAATCGGACTAGGTTTCAGGTGTAAATGGTTAATTAAATCATCGCCCCTTAATAAAGGTCGGGGATGGGCGATAATATTATCAGGATCGAGATAGGAAGTCAACAGAGAAGCGACGATATTTTTGTTAATCCCCATCGATAAAGCAAAAAGGGCAAAGATAGGAAATACTTTTCCCGTATTTAGATAAATAAAATACTGTTCCCGCAGACTTAAATGATCTGGCTCCTTGAGGGGAGGTAAACACTTAATCACCGTGATTACCGTGCGAATTTCCCCACGGGAATACTTGAGATCGATTAACTCTTTTTCCGCTTCTGCTAAAATATCCGATACCAATAGGGCCAATTTTGTCAACTGTAACTGAGAAGGGGAAAAGATAAAGTTTTCCGGTAACAAAGATTCTAAAAATCCCGCTGCCGCTTCCACCCCCATAACTCGCTCCATTTTTGCGGGGGTAATCCGACGCAACCAGAGAGATAATAAGCCATCTTCCCAAGCACTTTTTAGCCATTTATTGCCACGGGAATTGAGCAAAAGGTAATTCAACTCGGATTGTACCCTTTCGGCGGCTACACGGTGCAATAAAGGGGCAAGAGAACGAATAGTTGCACGGGTATGGGGTTCGATCTCAAAGTCCAATTGAGCCGCTTGTCGATAGGCCCTTAATAATCTTAGGGGATCATCTTGGAGATTTTCGCGGGAAATCATCCGCAGGGATTGGCAGCCTAAATCTTTTAATCCCCCTAAAGGATCGAAAATTTCTTGGGTGTGGAGATTATAAGCGAGAGCATTAACGGTGAAATCCCGTCTTTTTAGGTCTATTTCTAGAGATTCTCCCTCCTGTTGTGCGAAATCAAGAGTCCCCTGGGGAAAAACGACGCGAGCAATTTGACGAACGGCATCTAAAACCACAAAACCGGCCTTATACTGATGGGCAATAGTTTGGGCAATTTCGATCGCTTTTTCGGGAACCACAAAATCTAGGTCAATATAGTCTTTCTGACGGTTTAATAAAGCGTCTCGCACAGCACCACCGACTAAATAAGCATTTTCTGGCAATTCTTGCTGATTAATCGCAAAAACTTCTTTAACTAAACTATCTAGGTTTTTTTGACAAGACATCGAGAAGAGCAATTTACAAAAATATAATTTTTACCGGCCCTATTTGGGGAGAGACTGAGCTAGATTAACGGAAAAGACCTATAGAGTTAAACCTATGTGTATTTGTATTAACTGCTATTTTGTTGATCGCTGTCTCACCTATCATGCCGTAGAAACACAACATCAGGAACGTCATCTCACCGAGACACCGGACTTTGAAGCGAAGAACCCTTCTATTAACGTTAACATTCGCACCAAAGAAGATTATATCGAAATGGAGTGGGATGTGGTGGGTTGTGAAAGCTTTTTATGCGAAACCGGTAAATGGTCTAGTTTGCGGCCGGGTGAACCAATTCCCACCTAAAACACATGAACTACCCATACATATCTACTACAAGAGCCGAAAACCCTTATCCAGCAATAGATAGACCCGTTAACTTTTCTTGCTGTACCCGTGCAATAGTAGTCATACTAAATCTGGTTATTAAAGACTGATTATTTATTCCCCTTTTTGCATGAGTAGAAAACGGGTTTCTCGGAGAAACCCGTTTTCTGTGCGTTACTCACTAAGAGTAAGGAGACCAGGGACCGATGACGGTTTCTCCTCGCTTCTCTTTTTCTGCTAATTCCAGGTTTAAGGTTAATAGTTTCTCTAAGATGTCGTCGTCAGCTTGGAAGTGATATGCTTCCATCACTAGCTTGTCTAATTTCTGATGGAGTTGATACAGTTGGCTACTGGGTTCGTTAAAGAATTGGTTATATAGTTTAGTGATTCCCCATTGTTTTTTCTCCATCTGTTGGCTGCGGTATTCGTGTAATTCCCCGGCGGTTTGACGGATTTTTTCGACAAGTTCTTGTGAAGGTTTCTGGGGAAAGGGGAAGGTTTCAAAACAGGTGTTATGAGTGTAGCGAGTTCTGTCTTCAAGAGTTGAACTTTGAGCTTTTACCCAAATTCGATGTATATTTGATGTTAAGATACCGAGAATGTAGAAATCATCAGAAGCAACGACAGTAGTTGAGTCAGCAGGAAGCCATTCTTTTTTAGCCGGAAGGAAAATAAACCATTTAGAATGTCTAGGAATAGTAAAGTAACAAGCTAAAGATTCAATTGCTGTTCTCATTTCAGGACGAGGACGTAAAAACATCCACCAAAAATCCCGTGCTTTCTTATCACGATTTATCTCTCTTTCTGGCTTAACATTTACTTTAATATGCTCAAAAGGTAATTTATATTCACTAGCATCTTCTAAACTCATATTGTTAAAATCAATAATCCAGCGGCTAGGTTTTCCATAAGGATCATCAGTTAAATCACCAGCAGAGGATGATAATTTTAAAACCTCTTTATTCTTAAGATCATTTTCGATCCATTTTTCCGCTTGCTCACTCTTAATATAAAATCCCTTACCAACTGGTATCACTCCTTGAAAACTAATATTTTTATTGGCTAATAGTCTAACTGCTTTGGAAATATCTACTGTCGTCGTCAAAGAAGAATTAATTTGAGAAACTTGATGATTATCTAAATAATAACTTACTGGTTCAACTTTACTCCAATTGACAATACTAACATGAACATTAGCCTCACCAGACCAAGGCTGAGTAGAAATCGCTTCATGAATGTGTCCACCATTATGAGTAATATAATCCAACGCTGCTACACGACTTTTCCCTTGACTAATAGAATTAGTTCCAACTAAACCCGCTCTTCCTTTCTCATCTAATTGATTATGTGCTAGACGAAACCAATAGGAACAAAAATCAACCGAGTCTTTAACCTCAGAAAACCTCGCAAACACTTTATTAACATAATCATCACTGAGATTTAATCTCATGTGTTTACCTCCCAAAAATGGAGGATTACCGATAATTGCGTCTGCTTTTTGCCAATCCGTAAACAAAGCATCAGCACAGATAATATTACTATCCAAAGTATCCAAAGGTAAAGAAGCTTCCGTCAAATTAAACCTATCAATCGCCACCTTTCTGGCAATCATTAAAGTCACCCGCGCTAATTCTACAGCAAAAGGATTAATATCCATTCCATAAAACTGTTTAGGCGTAACAAAACTAATCTGTAATTGGTCACTAGCAGAACGACGACGGTTAGCAATCTTTTCAATTAATAACTGTTCAATGCGCTTTAATTCTTGATAGGCGACATAGAGAAAATTACCCGAACCGCAAGCCGGATCTAATACCTTATACTGCTGTAATTCTAACTGAAGTGTATTTAACTCGCCAATCGTCCCAGCTTGCTCAATTTTCTCCTCCCAGTAACGGCTAATAGTTGGGCGAACAATTTTCATAATATCCGCTTCTGAGGTAAAGTGCATCCCGTAAGTATGACGTTCTTCAGCATTAGCCGTCCCCTCAAAAATATTACCAAAAATTGCCGGACGGATCTTACTCCAATCCTGACGCGCCGCCACATCCAGAAACTCTAATTCTTTATTAGTTAATTCAATCGGATGAATTATACTAAACAGTCCCCCATTAAAATAATCCACTCCCTGATACTTGCCAGCGGGGGTAATTCCGGGTTGGTTCATCTGTTGAAATAATCCCCCCAAGACATCATAGGAATTGCCACCATTTAGACACTCTTGTACACAAGAAATAAATAAATCTCTCGGCAACAATCCTCGATCCTCAGCAAACATTGCTAATACACACTGCAAAATAAATCGCTGGGCCGTCAACTCATCAAAACCGCTTTTATGACCGCGTTTTTTTAACAGTTGAAACAACTCACCCATCCGCCGCGCTGCCGTTTCTGTAATCTCGACTTGATTATTCTGAAAGATAGGGGTACGATTCCCCACTTCCATAAAATTGAAGGCACTCACCCGATTTTTTAAATCGTTGAGATTTACTCGATCTACCGGTTCATCTATTTGAAGATCAAAATCAAAAATCCAGAACTGATCAAAATTACATAATAAGACATAGCGAGGGCGATTAGGAACCAATCGACTCCAGTATTCAAAAGCTTGGGGATAGTGCTTACTTAAATCTTCTCCTCGCTTTTTCATTTCAATTAAAACACGAGGTTTCCAAACTAAATCAGCAAATCCGGTTTTACCTTTCTTGCTACCTTTAGTAATCGCCTCCTCATAGGTTGCACCCGCTTCTAACGCACCTTTATGTCCAAAAGCTCGAAAGAAACGGTCTAGGAAAATCTGAGCTTCTTTCCTTTCTTTGCCAGTAATATGCTGTTGACAAAAATCAATAAATTCCTGTAAGCTTTCAAGAGTAGTAGTCATGTATATAATACCGGTCTCAACTTAGTTGGGGTTTAACAGTAAATCCAGTTATTAAAAACTGATTATTTATTCCTCCTTTTGCCTGTTGCCTGTATGTAGTCTATACTCAACGGATTTAGTATAACAACCTTTCTAGGTTTTGTTCACAGTTCTCTTTATGGGAGAGAATATTTAATTTTTCAGAAAGATGTAAGGCGCGTTGCCAGTGATTAATAGCTGATTTAAGATCATGGGTTTTTTCTTCAAATTCTGCCAAAACAATTAAAGTCTCTAGTTCTATATATCTTTCTCCAATATCGAGGGCAATATCTAAAGCTTGGTTAAGATATTGATAGGCTAGATCATCCTTTCGAGTGATACTATAAATTTCTCCTAATCCAGCACAAGCATGGGCAACACTCGCCACATCTGAAATAGCTAAAGCTTTTTTCTTTTGTTGCTTAAAGTATTTTTCAGACTCCTCAAAATTTGCTTGTTGCCAATAAATTGCGGCTAAATTTCCCAAAGAAAAAATAATTCCTGCTTCATCGGTTATTTGCTCAGATAAATCAAGACTTCTTTGAGTATAATCGATAGCTGTATTCAAATCATTGATTCGCCGGTGTGCTTCTCCTAAATTTCGTAAAGCCGTTCCTTGATAAATAAGATTTTTAATTTTTTCTGCCCATTTTAAGTATTTTTCTAAACAAGCAATAGTCTGGTCAACTTTTCCCTGATAACCATAACAATTACCCAGATTTAAATAAGCAACATTAATAATCTCAAATTTTTCGTCACAATCGGGAATAATCTCGGCTAGATTTAAACCTTCATTCAGTACTATTTCAGCGCTTAAATATTCACCTTGTATTCCATCAATTGTTGCTATATTTACTTTGCCTCTTGCTTTCCAAAGAGGATTATTTAATTGCTCGGCTAAGGATAAGAGTTTCTCTGCATAATTTTTTGCTTGGTCAAATTGTCCTAATTCTCGATACATATAACCAAGTTCACTTAAACAGAGAAAATCGGTTTCATTGTCAAGATTTCCTAATAATTCTTTACACAGTTTTATGCCCTCTTCATACCGTCCCCAGATGCGTAATTGTTTGTGCAAAGGGAAAGAAGTTGGATCATGAATTTCTAAGGGTAAAGAAAATAAAGATTTAGCTTCTTTATACCAACCTAATCGACATAGACAGAGAAATGCTTCCACATAACGACTTGCCCGTTCTTGAATAGAGAGCTGCTGTCCCATTTTATCCTTAATATGGCGTTCATAACCAATTAAATGCCAGATAAATGCGCCAAAATGTGCTTTTTCAAAATGACTTCCTGTCGCTCCTAAAATTTCCCCTTTTTGTTTGACTTGAGCGAGTTCTCCAAAAACAGTAAAATCGATACTTGTGAGACGTTCTTTGACTCTTAATTGAGGAGATTTAAAATCATTCATGATTTGGTTTTCCTTCTTTTCTTTGGGTAGATACTAGATGCTTGAAAGCAACATTGCGAATTAAACTGTGCTGTTTGATATGTGGTTCATATCCCAGTTGTTTTTGAGTTTCTACTAAATAACGGTTAAACAAGGTAAAAAGAGCTAGGTCTAAATCCTGTTCCTCGTATTCTGAAAATAATTGAAGATTTTCAAACCACGCATTTTTAAATTCAAAAGATGAATAAGTGGAGCCATAGATAAGCAATAAATAAGCAGTTTTAAAAGTGTTTTCAAGTCGCTCTATTGTTCTTTCGACTTCCTCCTCTAGCAGTTGTTTTCGTAATTGTTTGGTCATTAAGTTAACTTTGTAATAATCATCAGGATTGGCTTTTTGAGCTTCATCAATCATTTCTCTTAATCGTCGAAATCGGGATTTATTCTCCTCATAATAAGTGCCAATATTTCCATTCAGTCTATCAATAATATCACCGGAAATTAAGCGGATAGCGAGAGGATGTCCCTCATAAAGTTTTCCGATCTCTTTAAGGTAAGCAAGGTTACGTCCATGAAGAATTAATTCGACTTCTGCTTGTTGAAATAAACGTTCAAATAACTGTAAACTTTCCTGATCCTCTAATCCCATTAATGGCTGAATATGCCAATATTGATCTTGACTAAAAGTTTCAAAATCTTCAGGCTTATCCTGCGAAGTTATCACAATTCGAGTCTGACAATCTTCGGCTTCTAATATCCTTTGAAAAAAGACTCGCCAGAGGGGGTCTTTAAAGCGATTACTGCCATCTTGTTGTTCTCCTTGTAAAAGATTTTCCATTGAATCAAACCAAATTAATCGACGATTATTGCTCAGATGATTAACCAGTTGAGTTAATAATTTTTCTGGGTTTTTTGCTTGTTTTGCCGTAACAGGTTCATCGCCACGATTGAGTAAATCAATAGCTGTGCTGATAAAGTTTTGTGCTTCTGATTGCGACTGTTGATCCTCCCGTTGATTAAACCCATCAAAATCAATAGGCGGTTCAGGAGGAAACCCTTCTTGACACAAAGCTAAGGCCAATTTGTAGGCGAGGGCAGTTTTCCCAATACCTGTTATTCCTGTAATTACGACAATGCGACAATCGCCTCTTAGTTTTTCCAGTAAATCACTTTGAAGAGACTCTCGCCCCACCCAAATAGGCTCGATATCTTGAGTCAGTTTTTGCAAAAGATTATCTAGATCTGCGACTTTTGAAGGGTCGATGTTCAAAGCTCGACAAAAGGCGAAAAAACCTTCCGATTGAATGGTTTTACCCCTCAAAAAATGATCTAAAGTCTCCGGTGAGCAGTTGTCGGCGTAATAAGAGTAATAAGTGTGGGCTGGGTCATTTGAAATTTCCTCCCAATTCCCATCGGGTTTGGAAAATTGACTAGCCTCGGTGCATAAGTATTTTCTAGTCCAGCCTTCTTTTTGTTTTTGCGCCCATCGGGTTTTGACTTGCTCAAGTCCCGCTACGGAGAGTTTTAACTTCATTGCTCTCTATTCAATCTACATAAGTTTATTTCTCTATTGTTGATCAATTATCCCCAGAAATTCTCATTTTTTGAAAAACTTTCTCTCAAGGTGACTAAGTACATATCAGCTATTTGCTCAATTATAGGTATAGGAAGCCATTCAAGCTTTCTAATTCTTTCTAATTCCAGCTTCTTTTGCTTTTTGCGCCCAAAAATCATCGTTTTGCTTGCTTATCCGTAGAAATCTAAGGATTTCTATCGCTTTACTCCCAATGAAGAGAGCCTCATTGCTCGTTGTCCTCTTCCTAAGGGTAGCAAAATGGCTATTTCTCAAATAATCAACCAAACCAATGGTAAACAGTTTATCTCATTATCATCTACATCGGTGCGGCTACTGTCGTCGGATGGAGGTGATGTCAATCACTTATTTAGCGGTCAAATACCAGAGCGTCACTATGAGCAACTTTCTTGTTGGCTTAATTTAAAACCAAACGAGGAAAAGGATTCAACGGCACAAACATTTGCAACGCTAAAGACCACAAATTACACCCAAAAAGATCCCCTATTCACTTTAAGGACTGTCCGAAGAATGTTACAGGATAACGGTCTTCTCTTTGTCTATGATATATCCCAAACCCCTGATATTGAGCAATATGTGAAGATTCTGTTTTCTTGTGCTGGATTTATTGTGTTAAATAACATTGGCAACTGCTGGATTCTTAGCAAAAGAGCCTTACTTTCTTTTGATGTGCCAAAGGTCAAAGGTTATCTGGTCAAGGAAGCGGAAACACCGGCAGAAATTGAATCCTATTTCTTATTTCTCAAGAATCGCTATCCTGAGTCACAAAATTATCGCAAAGAAATCGACGATTTATTTACTCACCAATCGGTTATTTTTCTAGCCTATCCTGAACAGACTCCCTCTCAGGTAATCGGTGTTGCACGTTATACCTATTCTCTGGCTGAATATGGCTACTATTTGCCTTGTCAACTGGCAACATTTTGTGAAGGAAAACACACAGGAAAGCATTTGATGTTACCCAAAAATGTAACAAGCATCGGAGAAAGTCTCTCTCTGTATGATGAAAAGGGAACTGGCAAAAAAGGAACAAGTTATCTTGTTTATCAGCAATTGATTCGAGCTATCTTGACTTACAAACATGATATTGCTCACACTGAAATTTCCTACACGACTTATCCAAAAGGGGACGAAACCATTGAAGCACTCTATAAAGAACGTTTTGGATTTAAGCACACTCTACACGATAATGAAAAAGTTTGCTTAAAATATGGAACATTTGCCGGTCAATGGTATCTCATTGAACTGGAGCAGTGGATGATTGAGCATCAGTACCACAACGCTGACCAGATTTTTCATAAACAAAAGGAAGCGTTTGCAGTGTGAAGTCTAGCTCAATAGGTTGCCGATAAATACTAGATTTTGGGAACTTAAGGTAAATTACCCTGAAAATTGGCTATATCCTTAAGTGTCCCGAAGTTGAACTAGAGTCTTAGCGATGCAATGCCTTATCCCACAAAGACTTGCAGCTTTTCAAAAAAAATTTGCATCGGGGAAAGTCCCAAGTTTATACCATAGAAAGTATCCATAAGGCTGATCACACGAAATTCAAGAGAGTCGCAGAAATTAAAGCGTAAAGGGCAAAAGCTAAAATCCAAACCGATATGCAAACACACGATGCCAACAAATTCAGTATTCTAGTAGGAAATCTTTTCAGAGCAAGGTTTCCCTATTTGTATATCCCAACTTGGGAAGAAGAAAGAGTGATTAATATCCTTCGCTCGGTTGCTACTGAGGCCAGCAAAATTCGCACAACTCGGAATTGTTTTGTGTGGAAGTTGACAACAGGGATGACAGCGGATAATAAACAATCTAGTCAAGCTGAAACCAATACACAGAGCAAACTATTAGAACCAATTAAAGCTCTTGAGTTCATAGATAACTATGCCGAGCCTGCTATCTTTATCCTAGTAGATTTCCATGTGTACTTTGGTGAACGAGGTAAAACACCCGATTATCAGATTATCCGCAAACTACGCGATCTTTCTGCTAGATTAAGACGCAGCAGTAAGCCGAAAAATGTTGTTTTTATTGCTCCTACAGTTGTTTTGCCCAATGAATTACAGAAAGAAGTCACAATTGTTGACTTTGAGTTGCCATCTTTTGAGGAAATTAAGGCTGTTTTAGAGGAGATGATTACAGCAAATCGGCAAAGTGGCAAAATTATTATTGAGCTTAACGACGAGGAAACTGAACGTTTAGCAAAAGCAGCATTAGGTTTGACTTTACAGGAAGCGGAAAATGCTTTTGCTCGTGCAATGGTCGAAGGCGGAAGACTCGACATTTCAGACATTGAGATTATACTTGAAGAAAAACAGCAAATTATCAGAAAAACAGGCATTTTAGAATTTATTAAAAGTACCATCAATCTAGAAGATGTAGGAGGACTCGAAAATTTAAAACGCTGGCTTAGTAAGCGTAACAAATCTTGGCAGGAATCAGCACAGCTTTATCATATTCCTCCACCAAAAGGCGTATTGATTACAGGTGTCCCTGGCTGTGGAAAAAGTTTAATTGTTAAAGCGATTAGTGCTATGTGGCAATTGCCATTACTGCGCCTAGATATGGGTAAAGTTTTCAGTGGTTTAGTTGGCAGCAGTGAAGAGAATATGCGTCAAGCTATCAAAACTGCTGAGGCGATCGCTCCTTGTATTCTCTGGATTGATGAGATAGAAAAGGGATTCAGTAGTGTTTCTGGTTCTGGCGGAGATGGTGGCACTTCTACTCGTGTTTTTGGTACTTTTCTGACTTGGATGCAAGAGAAAACAAAACCAGTTTTTGTAGCAGCAACCGCCAATAATATACACAGTTTGCCGCCTGAACTACTTAGAAAAGGTCGTTTTGACGAAATTTTCTTTGTCGATTTGCCCACTTTACATGAAAGAAAGGAGATTTTTCGTGTTCATCTAAACAAACGTTTACAAGAGCCTGAAGTGTGTGGCAATCTACAGCTAAACGAAAATTTTCTAGTTAGTTTAGCTCAGATAACTGAAGGTTTTGTGGGTGCGGAAGTTGAACAAGCGGTAATCTCAGCCCTATTTGAAGCATTTGCTGAGAATCGTAGTATCGAATCTGATGATTTTTCCCTAGCCATAAAAAACACTGTACCACTTTCAGTCACACAAGCTGAACAAATTCATGCTATCCGAGAATGGGCAAACGTGAGGGCTGTAGCGGCAACCAGCAACCAAGACAGATCAGGTTACGACCAAAAAGTCGAAAAAGCTGATGTTGACGTTCGGGTGTCACGAGGCGGCAGAACTATTGATTTCTAAAGGAGAAATAATTTTATGTCTATCAGTCTTTTATTACTTCCAGTTGCTTTAGCTTTAAGAGCAATAGTTGGCAAAGATAAATTAGAAGAATGGGCAGCTTCTTCACAAAATAAAGTTCCCACTAATTTCAAGGATGGTAATGAACTAGAACGTTTTGTTATAGGTGCTGGTTACGATGCAGAAAAGTGGGGAAGTAGTTATAAAACCCATCTACAAGGAGAAAAAGATTTCTTTTTCTGGGATTTAATAGATGGCCAATGGGTTGCTGTGTTTAGAAAATCTACTCCAGATGATGTACTTAATCGCTTTATTAAGGCTGTAGAAAAGAGTGGTGGTCGTCAAATTTTTTATGCTACTAATGATTCCACCAGTCAATCAGTTAAATCAGCTAAAACGATTGAACCGGTGGAATCAACAAAATCTGAAGTATTTCCTACAAACTTTCGAGATAAAAATCTGTTACGTCAAACCTTAATAAAGTTTGGTATGCTTCCCAAAGAAACAATAAATGGCGAGTTGATTTGTAATGTTGGTCCAACCTCCTTGTGCTTTTTTCCTTCCGATGATGGTTCGTTTTTTGTTGAAGTTAACGCCAAAGAACTGAAGTTAATTTACAACAGCTTATCAACCATTGATGAAGATTACAAGCTTCAAATCCAAAAGGAAACTCTCGAATCACTGAAACAAAGAGCTAAAGAGCGAAACCTTGTTATTGAAAGCGAAGAAGTACAAGAAGACAATTCTATACTTTTGACATTAACAATTAATTCTTGAGGAGGAATTAAAAAATGAAAGATCAAGAAGAGGTTTACTTCAATGAATCTGGACTTAAAGTGACAGACCGAAATGTTTATTTAGCAAATAAAACACTCAAGACAGATGAAATTGTCAGCTTTAAAAAAGAGGAGATACCAGCTAAAGTACATCCTGTTTTATGGCTGCTTCAGCTTGTTATTGTTGGGATAATGGTATTTCATTTATACACAACTTACCAAAGCAATATCTTTCTTTTTGTTTTAGCATTGATTTTTATTGTTTTTGTTGGAGCTATGCAGTTTACGTCTATAGTAACAATTAAGCCTAGCAAAACTGTAATGGCAATCATCCTTTTTGCGGGTTGTCTTATTTTAACTTGGCCAATATTTCCACGAATCTTTTTTTATTTGGCTCTGATAATAAGTAGTGTAGCTATAGGTGGTGGTAGTAAAGAAAATGAACCGAGTCAAGAAAGACTGATTATCACCAGTGCGTCTGGACAGCATACAGTGGAACCTTTTAGCAGGAGAGAAGCTACTTTAGCTCTAGATGCAATTGAAAAGGCGATAGAAGCCGCCGAAAATTACAAAAATCTTCGAGAAAATAATTATAGTTTAAGAGTATCAGGTGAAACTTATGGTCCGTATGATTTAGATACCGTTCGGCATTTGCTTACTACACGCCAAATAAATCCTAATGGATGTCTATTTTGGAAGCCTGGAATGATAGAATGGACTCCAATAACAGAGATTCGACAACTAAGAGAATTAATTCCACCCTCCACATTAGAAAATATACAAAAACCAACAGAGACTATATCTAAAAAGACAGAAAAACAATATTCTTCTCAACAAGAAAAAGCTGTTGAATTTGAACCTGTTGAATTTGAACCTGTTGATTTGAATAATGCTCCCCTAGAAGATTTACTTTTATTGCCAAATATGACAATAAACAAAGCCGAAAATCTAATCAGAGAACGTGAATTGCGTTTAGGATTTAGTAGTATTGAGGAAGTTGCCGAATTTTTACAATTACAACCTCATCTAGTAACAAAGTTAAAAGCAAAAGCTGTTATTCTTGCTTACCAATCTGAAAATATTTCAGACGCTCAAGATCAACGTCTAATTGATTTTTAATTAATAACTTAAGGAGAGTCAACTATGTCTAAAAAAATACAACTTCGGATTTTCCCTGATGGTCGCGTACAAGCAGAAGTTCAGGGTATTAAAGGCAAAGCTTGTACCGACTATATTGAAATTTTAGAAGAAGTTCTCAATGCTGAAGTATATGAGTCTTCCTATACTCCTGAATATTACGAGAATCAAGAAGTTTGGTTAAGTCAACAAATAGACGAAACCGTACAGGATAGAAGTTAAAAGGCTTCTAGTTTGTTCATCAATTGCTAACTCTATTAACATAATCTTGGCTTTTTCTATGGAATTACGAATCAATAAGTTTTTGCCTCATACGCGGGCTGAAGGACCCGGAGAACGTGCTTGTATTTGGGTTCAAGGTTGTCCAATTCGATGTCCTGGCTGTGCTGTTCCTTGGACGTGGGAAGATAACGGTGGCAAAATTGTTGAAACAGAACGTCTTTTCGAGCGCATTCTCAGCGGTCCAACTATAGAAGGAGTAACCTTTGTCGGTGGCGAACCTTTTGCCCAAGCTGCGGCTCTAGCTCATCTTGGTCAATTGTTACAAAAAGTAGGCTTGTCAGTTGTCACTTTTACTGGGTATCTTTATGAGAATCTTAGCACCAGTTCTCGGCAAGATTGGCATAATTTACTTGCAGTAACCGATTTATTAATTGACGGTCCTTATCGTCAAGATTTAAATGACATAAATCGTCCTTGGGTTGGTTCTTCTAATCAACAATATCACTTCCTTTCACCGCGATACTTACACATGAAAAATACTTTAACCAACATTGCCAATCGTTTAGAAATTAGGATTTATCAAGATGGTCAGATATTTCTTAATGGGATGGCTAGTAGTGAACAGATAGAGAGTTTAATTAACAACTCTGGCTTTTACATATCGTCGGCTACAATACCTAGTGACCGATAAATTGTATCCTTTTATTTCCACTTAAAACTTTACCAAGAGGTGAATTTATGCCTAACGAATTTGTTCCCAGTGACGCTGAATTACAACATCATATTAATCAGCTTGAAGCAAAAGCTGCTGCACACCAAGCAGAAGCTAACAAATATAGTGAAATGGCAAAGGGTGCTAGTGATCAAGAGCGTAAGGCTCTTATAGAAAAAGCTAAACAGGAATATCGAGATGCTCAGAATTGTAGAAGTCAAGCTAATGATTTGAGGAAACTTCTCAAACAACGACAAGACCAACAAAGACAAAAATTTTCTGAAGCTACAAAAGAAGTTATGAAAGCAAGAGAAGAAGTTAATCGTCAAAAAAATGATGGTACTAAAGAAAGACTTAAAAGCGAAAAAGATCATCAGGTGCAAAGTATTTTAAAAGACAAAAAAGAAAGAGAAGAAGCTGCTCGTCAAAAAACCCTTGAAGAACAAAGACAGAAACAAATGCAAGAAGTTGCTAGAAATGCTGCTAATTTAAGTCAACAACCAATTATGCAAACACGCAGCAATGAAAGATAATGATACAAACACCTAGAAATCAAAAATAGAGGAAAAAATTATGCCTGAAGATCAATTTAACTTAGTGTTCAAAATGTTTGAAATATCTATAGCAGTAGCAGGTAAAATACTGCTAATGTTTTTCAACATTGTTCGTCGCTATCCCTTTCATTTCTTAACAGGTTTGCTATTTGTTCTCGCTGCTAAATATCTTGTCCCTCAATTAACCGTTGATTATCTTGCTCTGATTTTTGGGGTTGGGTTTATAGCAGCAATGATCTTTCAAGTAAAAAGCTTTGCTCTTCCTTCTAAAAGTTCAGATAGAAAAAAAATTGGTGGTGGACAAGCTACAGCACGTTGGTCAAATGAAAAAGATCTGGAAGCCTTAAATCTATTTGATTCTCAAGGTCTTGTGCTAGGAAAAATTACGAAAAAGAAAGGAATGATCTCACGAAAAACACAATCAGATTCACTACTACTTAGATTTAATCAAGATTGGAGTGGCTTTGAAGGCAATTTAATAACTATTGCTCCCCCCGGTGCGGGTAAAGGTGTTGGAGTAGTTATTCCTAATCTTTTAACCTATCCCGGCTCAGTTATTGTTACAGATCCTAAAGGAGAAAATTATGCAGTAACAGCATTTGCACGCCAACGCATGGGACAAAATGTACTTTGTTTAGATCCTTTTGGAATTTGTGACAAAAAAGATCAGGCTCAATTGAATCCTTTATATCTTTTAGATCCTGATGAAGATGACTTAATAGATGATGCTAGAACTTTAGCAGATTCTTTAATTTTAAGACCAAAAAGTGAGCAGGGTAACGATAAATATTTTAATGATGAAGCAGTTACTCTTTTAACTGGATTTATTCTCTATGTCGTTTGTGAATCCCCTGAAGAATCGAGACATCTAGGAGAGGTAAGAAAACTACTCACTTCTCCTCCTGATGAATTAGCTTTTCACCTTAACATGATGGAAAGCTCTTCTTATGCTCATGGAATAATTGCCAGAACCGCATCTGGTTTCAAACAATTAGCAGAAAACACCGCTTCTAGTGTCCTTTCCACTGTTAAAAGTAATACCGGATTTCTTGACTCTCCCAGAGTTATCAAGTCTTTATCTCGGAGTAGTTTTGATATTAAAGACCTCAAAAGAACGGGTGATGTTTCTCTTTACTTAGTTTTACCTACTGATAAATTATCATCCTATTCTCGCTTACTCCGATTATGGATAAGTACGGCTATTCGAGCCATTTTAAGTGTTCAAGGTAAACCGAGACATCGAGTTTTATTCTTACTAGATGAAATGGCACAATTAGGTCGGATGGATTCTCTAAGAGATGCTGTTTCAATTGTCAGAGGTTATGGCGCAACTATTTGGACAATTTTACAAGATTTATCTCAAATAAAAGCACTTTATCCCAATGATGAATGGCAACCATTTATTTCTAGTAGCAAGGTGCAGCAGTATTTTGGGGTCGCCGACTTAGAGACGGCCAAATATGTCTCAGAAAAGCTAGGCAAAACAACAATTGAAGTGATATCGACTAGCGAGGGTCAAAATCAAAGTTATGGTCAAGTTGGTGGCAATAGCACAAGTTCTGGAACTACAAGAAACCAACAAGTTAGAGACCTTCTACATCCTGATGAAATCATGAGAATGAATCGCAATGAACAAATAATTTTTATTCAAGGTCACGATCCAATTATGGCAAAAAAGATAGAATATTTCAGAGAACCTTACTTTCAAGAAATGTCCTGTGACAATCCCCAACACGAATCAGTTTAGTAAAAATGTTAAACTACCTAAAACTCCAAACTATTTTTTCAGAGAGAGCCTTTTTAGCAATTATCGCCGAAACCTATGAAAGCTCTAAAACAGAAACAGGTGGAATTTTCTTGGGAATAAAAACAGTTAATATATGGTATATTCTCGAAACATTAGATCCAGGCATACATCCTATTTTTCAACCAGGTTATTTTGAATATGATACTGAGTATATTAATCATTTATCTAAGAAAATAGGAAGATATTATCAGGAACCTATAGAACTTCTTGGACTTTGGCATAGACATCCTAGTAGTTTTGATTGTTTTTCACAAACTGATGATATAACGAATAAAAAATATGCTTCTCAAAATTCTGATGAAGCTATTTCTGCCCTAGTTAATCTTGACCCTGATTTCCGATTAACGATGTACCATGTTTTAATTGAACCCGATTCTTTATCACGCCCTCAATATACTAAAATTCCTATAGAAGTAGGCGACCACCTCATCCCAGAAAAATTTTTAACCCTCAAATCCTTCCCAGATTCCTTAGAAAATATTAATCAACATTGAAAATAGAGCTATAATGAGAAAAATTATCTTCATAGATTATGCCAAGACTAAATACAAGTGATACAGTTAAAGAACAACTCTCTCTTTTGTTAAGAAGATTATTAACGTATGTAAACGGTGAATCAGTAGAGCAAGCTGATTGGTCAGATAAAATAATCTATAACTGGTTAAAATATGATAAACCTCACCCAAAACTAATTGTCAAAACAGAATTAAAGGTTTTGGTAGATTTTTGCAACGCTGGTACTAAAAAAACATCAGTTATTTCCCTTACTACAATTCAGATGAGAAATGTTCTTGATGTTTTAAAAGATTGGGGAATTCTTACAGATAATCGCACGAATCCTCAAGGATCACGACAACGGCACTTCACCCTCAACCTTTGGAGTTCATTTACAGAAGAAAATTTGTGGAAGTTTGAGGAAGAATGGGATAAGCGTAAATCTCCCAATCTTCAAAACTCATCAGTTAAAACAGAAATAAATTATGATAATTTCGGATTAATTCCTGATACTTCTCAGATTTATGGGAGAGAAAAAGAACTAGAATTATTAAAACAAAAGTTTTTTCAAAATAGTCCCCCGTGTAAAATTATCGGAATTTTCGGAATAGCAGGAATCGGAAAAACATCTCTTGTCTGTAAACTGATTGAGCAAATTCAAGAGGAATTTACCCGTGTTATCTATTGGTCTTTTTTGAATCCCCCTTTACCCCTAGAATTTCTTGAAAATACCAGTAATATTATTTCACAGAATATTAGTTTTAAGACAGAAGATAAATTTAAAATAAAACTGATAAAATTTATCAAGATACTAGCCAAATATCGTTGTTTATTGTTTTTAGATAATATTGATGCGATTATTGAGCATGAAAACTATCGAGAATATAGCGAAATTTTACAAGCAATTGGTCAGTCAAAGCACAATAGCTGTTTAATTATAACCAGTCGAAAAATTCCTCAAAAACTTGAATCGTTAGCGGGAAATAAAACTTCAACTTATTTCCGAGATTTACAAGGACTTGACTATCAAACTGGACGGCAAATTTTGAGAGATATTGACACCTTTCATGGTTCAGAGGATGAATGGCAATTTTTAATTCAACAAGTCTGTCACGGCAATCCTTTATTCATCAAATCTATCGCTCATCATATTCAACGAGTTCATCATAATAATCTCTCGGATTTTCTTTTAAAAGGGAATCTTCTGATAAAAAAAATTGAGTCTATTTTAAATTCTTACTTTCAGCAACTATCTGATTTAGAAAAAGCGATTATTTTTGAGTTAGCGATTAATCGAAATCCAGTTTCTTTGTCGGAACTAGAACATAATATTATCATTGAACCTGATGGTAAAAGTATCCAAGAAGGGATCAGATCATTATCTAGCAAAATTCTGTTAGATAAAAAAGATGACTACTTTACCATACATCCTCTACTGATTGAATATTTCACTCAAAAAATTATTACCATAGCAACCGAAGAAATCAAAACTCAAAAATTCCAATTATTAAGAAGTAACTCCTTGACTAAAACTACTGTTCCTGATTATCTAAGAAAGATTCAAATTAATGTTATTTTACACCCAATAATCAATAACTTAATCCATAATTTTCAAGAAAATAATCTAGAAAGCAAACTAATTGATTGTTTAAAGGCATTAAAAAATGAACCTTCTGGACAAATTGGCGGCATTGCTGGCAATATTATTAACTTACTTAATATACTGAAAAATGGTCATTTAATCGGCTACGATTTTTCTCATATCTCCATTCGACAAGTCGATTTCTCAAACATTAGACTCAACCAAGTAGATTTTTCATACTCACAGTTTTTTGACTGTATTTTCCCTCAAACTTGTGGCAGTATTTTATCAATTTCTTGCAGTCAGTTTAATCGCTCTTTTCCAAGAGAAGAGCTTTTAGCAACTGGTGACAGTCATGGGATGATTTACCTCTGGAAAGTCAAACAAGATGGAAAATTAGAATTAAGCAAAAGTTTTCCTGCTCACGGAAGCTGGGTGTGGTCAGTAGCCTTAAATTCCGAGGGACAGTTACTAGCAAGTGGGGGACAAGACGGAATTGTTAAAATTTGGTCTATTACAACAGATATATCTATAAATTGTCATTCTTTGCCCCACCCTTCTCAAAAACATTATGCTCCTATTAGAGCCGTTACTTTTAGTGCTGATAGTAAGTTTTTAGCCACAGGAAGTGAGGACAAAACCATTAAAATATGGTCAGTTGAAACAGGAGAATGTCTCCACACCCTTGAAGGACATCAAGAACGAGTAGGTGGTGTTGCTTTTAATCCAAATGGTCAACTTTTAGCCAGTGGGAGCGCTGATAAAACTATCAAAATATGGTCAGTTGACACGGGAGAATGTCTCCATACTCTTACAGGACACCAAGATTGGGTTTGGCAAGTTGCCTTTAGTTCCGATGGTCAACTTCTAGCCAGTGGAAGTGGGGATAAAACCATTAAAATATGGTCTATTATAGAAGGAAAATATCAAAATATTGATACTTTAACAGGACATGAAAGCTGGATTTGGTCAATTGTTTTTAGTCCAGACGGTCAATATATAGCCAGTGGGAGTGAAGATTTTACACTGCGATTATGGTCGGTAAAAACCAGAGAATGTCTTCAATGTTTTAGGGGATATGGCAATCGATTATCATCAATTACTTTCAGCACCGATAGTCAATATATTTTGAGTGGTTCTATAGATCGTTCGCTCCGATTATGGTCTATCAAAAACCATAAATGTCTTCAACAGATTAATGGTCATACTGACTGGATCTGTTCAGTAGCTTTTAGTCCCGATGGAAAAACATTGATAAGTGGAAGTGGAGATCAAACGATTAGATTATGGTCAGTGGAAAGTGGCAAAGTAATTAAAATTTTACAAGAAAAAGATTATTGGGTTTTATTGCATCAAGTCGCAGTTAGTGCGAATGGTCAACTGATTGCTAGTACCAGTCACGATAACACCATTAAACTTTGGGATATTAGGACAGATGAAAAGTACACTTTTTCCCCAGAACATCAAAAGCGCGTATGGTCGATCGCTTTTAGTCCTAATAGTCAAATGCTGGTAAGTGGTAGTGGAGATAATTCTGTTAAGCTTTGGTCAGTTCCGAGAGGATTTTGTCTTAAAACTTTTGAGGAACATCAGGCCTGGGTATTATCAGTAAATTTTAGTCTTGATGGAAAATTAATAGCAACTGGTAGTGAAGATCGAACTATAAAACTCTGGTCTATTGAAGATAATATGACTCAATCTTTGCGAACTTTTAAAGGTCATCAAGGAAGAATCTGGTCTGTTGTCTTTAGTCCTGACGGTCAGCGATTAGCCAGTTCAAGTGATGATCAAACGGTCAAAGTTTGGCAAGTCAAAGATGGTAGATTAATTAATAGTTTTGAAGGTCATAAGTCTTGGGTATGGTCAGTAGCTTTTAGTCCCGATGGGAAGTTACTAGCAAGTGGGGGGGATGACGCAACAATCCGAATTTGGGATGTTGAAACAGGTCAACTTCATCAACTCCTGTGTGAACATACTAAAAGTGTCAGGTCAGTGTGTTTTAGTCCCAACGGTAACACATTGGCCAGCGCAGGTGAAGACGAGATGATTAAACTTTGGAACCTAAAAACAGGAGAATGTCAGAATACTTTACGCTCTCCCAGACTTTATGAACAAACAAATATTAAGGGAGTAGAAGGGTTGAATTATGAAACGAGCAACACCATGAAAATTTTAGGAGCTTTTCTGTCACGTTGAAGAGAGGATATAAGGAGAGAAAGCGCAGGTTTGTGTTTGTTCTGGTTTGGTGTTATTATTCATAATAAATATGTTAATTTTTTGTACAAGTCGATTATAGTATGTAATCTCCATACTATAATCAGTAAGCTCTCAATAAGCGCTGGAAGCTGACCCCAAGAAAAATAAAGCTCGTGGAGGGGTTGCCATGAGCTCCCAAATCTGGTTTAACAGAAACTATGAGTGCTGCAACAGAGAGCCAAGGAAATGTCGAGAAAGCCCTCCGCCAGGAACATAGAGGGCTTACAAAACCTCGTGAGAAATCAGCAGCAGCAACTGCAAGAACCACAAGAAACCATTTCCGAACTCGAACAAAAGCTCAAAAGCCAGCAAGTCCAGCGAGTTGCCAAATTAAAAAGTCCAAGTTTATGAGAATCTGTATAATAAATTCCTGAGAAAAACTGCTCAGTCCCTGGTTGAATATCCAGAGCTTTTAGAGGTTGATATTTGTCTTCACCTGATAACAGCAAAGATGTTCCCTTCTTTTGCCTCAGAATAAAGGCTATACCCTTTTCGTCTAGCCACTTTCCTAGTTGAACACTCTGAAATTCTCGAGCACCGATCATGACGACTGGATAAGATTTTAAGAGTTTTAACACAGGGTGAGCGAAAATTTTTTTGTTCCCCCAGATTACTACTTCCTTTTTTATCTAGCAATATCCAGTACACAGGTAAGGCTCTTTTTCCACAAATAACACTGGCTACCAATAAATTTCTTCCTTTCCAATCCGTTCTCTCGATTACCAATAACAGATGTCCTAGATGCCTAAGTTTTTTCAGTTTTCTTCTTTGATGTCGATTTTTATTTTTTCCGCTAAACTCTTGCTTAATAATGTGTTTAATTAGCGGAAACCATAACAATTTCACACTTAATTGCGGTAACTTAAGAAACCTCTGTAAATTTCTTCTTCTGCTTTCAAAGGTAATTGGTTGAGGAAATAGGGCAGCTAATCTCTCTAATTGTACCGTTCTGTGACTTTGTAAGAGCAGTATGAGGATTTGCCTGGTAAGATATTGTGCTTCGCTGAGATTAGCTTGTAAACAAGCCTGATAGAATGATGGTAACATTTTAAATTTTTGAGTGGTTGCCATAACCACTCTATTTCTTTGGGGGACATTTGGCTAGAGTCTTTATCCTGCCTACCTTTAAACCTCTTTGTCACCCCTTGAGGATTGCGCTCTATTTATAGATTGCAATCGCTTTTTTTGTGTTAAAATAAATGCAACCATAGCGTTTTGATTGGCTTAGACTCTTTATGCCATCTCATCTTCTCATCTTTTCCAGACGACTCAACCTCATTCAGATGAAGAGATTAAACAAGCGATCGCATATGCCTCTGAGGAACTGTTAACGCAGCTTAATCCAGATTATCTTATTTGTCAGGAAACATCGGTCATTCGCTTTGCAGATATCCCTCTTTCTGAACAGCAGGCACTAGAGCAAGCGTTAGCAGAACAAGCGCAGGGTAAAATTATCAAATATCGATTTTAAC
>NZ_SFBZ01000257.1:0-17780 GCF_007095495.1 Microcystis sp. M_QC_C_20170808_M9Col
AACTTAAACTAATAAAACGGAGAGGCTATGGCTTTAGAAACTTTCGGAATTTTTGGGTTAGAAGTATGTTGTCTTGGCATCTTGTCTGTTGATTTAGCATAAAGAGTAACGAAGAGCCTTATTTATTAGTAGTTGATAATCTTCAAAAATGTTGCTGTACAAGGATCGACTTAAGACTTTTGCAAGAGGTCTAATCAATTCCCTGCTATCTCCATCCCAAATTACTGCTAGTACAAAAAGTTGATCGACTTTTAAATTACCGATTGAGAATAGAAATAATTCAATGATTTTGAGGAGTTTTTTCCTGAATTATAGGACGTAGTTGTTGCACCAGTTCCTTAGAGCGTCTTATTTTTGCTTCTGGTAATAAATGCTCATGGGTATCGCCAAATAAACTAAAATCTGTTTGCAGATTAAGAGTTTTTGGATTGTAGATTAAAGGCACTATATTAGACAATTCTTCAATAGTTTTTTTAACATTTTTTACAGTGGTTTCATCGGTCTTAGCATAAACCCAAGAGAGAGAAACTACTAAATAAGCACCTTTAGCTTTTAACTCCTCTTGAAATTGAGCGATGCGTTTGAGGGAGTGTTGAGAAACAGGTTGCTTAAATGTTCTGCCCCGCCATTTACGTGTATGCTTTTTGACTACGGTAGGATCTCCTTTTTCTGTGATTGGATCTGATAAATAACCCCTAGCTTTTCCTGTTTGTATAACATCAACAGCAGTTTTTACTATAGCGCTTAAACTAGGAACTCCCATTAACCAAGTCTCGGAAACTAATTGTTCTAAGGGTATATTTCCTAAACCCGGTTTTCCAATAGCAACACCAAAGGGAACCGAACCAAATAAACCATCACCATAACCAATACCATCATCATCCAGTAACATCAAATATTCAGGACTGAGAACCACTATATCCCCCGGACGTACCTGCTCTAAAATAATTGGGCAGATGACATTTAATCCCAAATCTCCCTGTAAACCAAAGTTAAAAACTGGGATTTTTAGCTCCTGTTCGAGGAATTGAGAGTTAATACTATATTGTACTCCCGACCCCCCCGCAAAAATTATTCGTCTCGGTGCATCTATCTGCTTGGCAAAAGATACTTTTTGTTCGTACATTTGTAGGAGCCACTTTAATTCACCACCGTAGTATACGTTATAAAAAAAACCCAAAGACCAGGCCACCCCAACGGTAGCTAACCAAGACCAAAAAGTAAACATTTTCTTCATAAGTTTAGCTCCTAGAGTTGAATCAAGAGAATCACTAATTCTAGTTAAAAAAAGAGATAATTGTCTTATCTTTCTTGCCATAATTGCCAAATAGTTGCCACATATTTCCGTCCTTTTGACAAATAATCCCAGAGATTAATTCCAGTTTTACTCTCACCATAAATGCGGGGAACGCAAAGATAAGGAACTTCCACTAACTTATAACCTAAACGATTGGCACGGGTTAATAAATCAATGCAGTATTCTCCATAATCTCCCTTTAAGCGAATTTTTTCTAAAACCTGAGAACGAACGGCAATAAAACCACTGGTATAGTCGTGAACTTGATTGCCTAGTATCACGATGGCCATGCGATTAATAATCCAGCTTAACATCCGGGCCATCAGTCCGTGGGCAACATCATCACCCCCCGGAATCCAACGAGAACCTACGGCCATATCAGCTTTTTTAGCTCGAATCGGTGTGATTAATTGCGGCACATCTTCTGGAGGCATAGACAAATCACAATCCATCCAAGTAATAATTTTAGCCCCATAGAGGTTAATGGCGTCGTCAATACCTCTTTGTAGAGCCGAAGTTAACCCTTTCTCGTTGATTCTGCGACACAAAATTACCCCCGATTGGAATTGCGAATCTTGGGGAGGAGTGGGATATTGTTTGGCTAAATCTTCTACTATCTGCCAAGTTTCATCGGGAGAATTATCATCCACCACTAGCACTAAATAAGGACTAGGAACACTAGCTAGTAAACGTTCAATTAATTGACTAATGTTATCTCGCTCGTTATAAGTGGGTAAAATCGTACAGACTAAATCATTAGCTGCTGGAGTAATTGTTGGCTTATCCTCAGATTTTTGGGCCAGTAAACCTGTCTGAGTAGCAGATATAACTATTTCATATAAAGGATACTTACCAATGATTCCAGAGCGATTTATGCCAATTTGAAACTTTTGTCCATCTTGGCTAAATTCCAGTTCTTCCGGTGGGGATTCTAAGAGTTGACAAGGGGAATAGGGATAGCAAACGTAGGGAAAACTAGACAATCCTTGACTGACTAATTCTTGGCATAGTTTAACCATGGCTTGACTATCTTCCACACGGAAGAAAGTTTTTTGTTTCTCCAAACCAAAACCCAAAACTTGTGCCGCATATTGATGAGAAAAGGCAACAATAGAATTAGTATCCTCTTCTATGCTTTTGATAGCTGGTGCTATCCCCTGATGGGTTTTATAGAAAAATTCTCCACCTTGATAAATGTTTTTATAGACACCTATTGCCAGTAAGATTAACAGTAAAACCAAGCTTCCCTTGGCTAGTAAAACTTCTTGGTTCGCTCCTATAATTTTTACTTGTTCCACCGTTAATAAGGTAACAAAGGGGATAAGAGGCAATAAATATCGCGGTCCCCATTGTTTCCCTCCCACCATGACTTCTCCCGGGGCAATATCGACCAAACAAGACACCCCTACTGTGTAGATAAAATAGAGAGCATAGACAAAAAGCATTTGTTTATCTAGAGATATATTGCCCATGTCAAATAGATAACAACTAGCTAAAAGTATCAGGAAGTAAATGATATTGTCCTTGACTAACGCCTTGGTTTTGACCATTCCTTGCCAGCGAAGATTGACGAGAACAGCTAAGATGATAATCGCCATTATACTAATTAAAGTTACGGGAATATCCTTGGCAAAATTTAATTGTTGACCGCTCCAAGTGAGCAAGTAAGCTAAGGGAATTATACAGATAGGAAAATGCAGCAAAAAAGAGCTATTTAACTGATAAAAACTGGTCAGGGCTTCTTGAATACGTTTTTTCCAAGAAAACTCCTCAAGGACTAACAGAGCGTGAACTCCTAGAAAACGATTATAAATTAACTTATTGCAAAACCACAGTACAAACACACTAACAATCATACCTAGCACAAAAACAAAAGCTATTCGATTGGTTAGCAGAAATTCAGAAAAATTAAGATTTTGCTCGGTTGAATACCAAGCAAAAATTGAGGTTTGTTCTGGAGTTAACCCCAAGAAAACTAATAAAGTTAAAGTTGCCACTAGGGCCAGACATTCGGAGCGGAACCATACCGATAAACCCACTAGAAATCCGCCTAATAAATTGGGCAGCCAGCCACTATTAGCTGTATCGGGTAGAAAAAAAGCGATAACAATTCCCAAAAATCCTAAAGTAACAGCGAGGGTATGTTCACAATATATGGCACTGTATAGAGTTAAGGGAGAAGCAAAAATCAAAATAACTAATCCCAAAAGACCACCCCAACTGTCTAGGGAAAAAGCGGGAATTGCTCTTGAAAAACTGAGCCACAATACCCAAATTGATAGGAGGGGAATCAAGTAAAACCCCCGATAACCCCAAAATTTATAAAAAAGGGAAGTTAGCAAAGAGAATGAAAAAGGAAAAGAGATATAATAACGTTGATTTAAGTAGTAAACAAAAGGGGGGCGATAACTGTATAAACCCTCTTGCCAAAGACGAGTAACCCAAGCTTCTGCGCGCTCAACTAAGTCAAATCGCCATTGACCATTACTTAGCTGACGAGCTAGTAAAGCTTTCAGCGCCCCATCGCCATTAAAAAAAACATCCTTGGGAACTGAAATACATAGATATAGGGAATAAAAGCAACCAGAGGCAATTACTACCCAAGATAAAAATTCCGTGCCAATTATCATAAAATTCGGTTTTTATTCAAAAAATTTTCATCAATTTTTCATCCCTACTCAGCCTCAGCAAAAACTTGCTGAACTGCTTGGGCCACTCGCTCAATTTGCTCGTCCGTGAGAGCTAAACCGCTAGGCAGATAAAAACCCCTGCGCGCCAGTCTTTCAGCCACGGGACAGGAAACATTTTGCAATAATCCCATTTTGTGAAATACCGGTTGTTCGTGCATACACCAGAAAAAAGGACGCGTACCAATCTGATGTTCTTTGAGGCGTTTTATCGCTTCCATAGCATCAAAGTTAACCTCATCTTTGAGAACAACACCATAAACCCAATAAATATTTTCGGCATAATCAGTTTGAGGTAGAGGCAATTCTAGACAGGGGATATTTTGCAATAATTCCCTGTAGCGTCTGCCCATTTTTCTCTTGCGCTGGACAAAAGTTTCTAGCTGTTCTAATTGTGCTAAACCCACTGCCGCTTGCAGATTAGTCATCCTCAGATTCCAGCCCAGTTCTTCGTGAATAAAACGTCGTTGGGGCTGAAAATATAAATTTCTCAGGGAACGACAACGCTCAAAAATATCCTCTTGGTTGGTGACAATCATGCCCCCTTCCCCAGTGGTAATATGTTTGTTGGAATAGAAACTAAAGATGCTGATATCACCGAAACTGCCACAGGGTTTACCTTGATAGGTTTGACCGTGCATTTCCGCCGCATCTTCAATAATTTTTAAACCGTATTTTTGAGCTAATTCTAAAACTGGAGTCATTGCCACTGGTAATCCGTAGATATGAACCACCATTATCGCTTTAGTGCGGGGCGTGATTTTTGCCTCTATCTGAGCGATATCCATGTTCCAAGTCTGCGCTTCGCAGTCCACCACCACGGGAATCGCCCCGGCTTTGACAATGGCAGCTCCGCAGGAAATGATGGTAAAAGTGGGGAGAATCACCTCATCCCCCGAACCAATTCCTAAAGCGACGATGGCCGCTTCTAAGGCCATAGAACCATTGCACACGGAAACGGCATACTTTCGCCCAACAGCGAGGGCAAAATTTTCTTCAAACTTCTGAACGAAGGGACCTTCCGAAGAAATCCAACCGCTATCAATACATTCGTTAAGATACTGTTTTTCCTTGCCCGCAAGTAGTGGCTCATTGACGGGAATAAAGCTACTCATGCTATCTCTGCTCCCGCCATTTTAACCACAGTTTCCTCAATTCCTGTAAAGCGAGTTTTATCCTGATTACCAACGTAGGGACCTTGTTTTACTTCAATCATTTCTACTTCTTCTAAGACTTGGAAACCATGACCACCTTGTATCAACAAAACCACATCCCCATCTCTCAATATATGACTTTCTAGATATTGTTGGTCGTCATCATAGAAATCTACCCGCAGTTTTCCTCTTTTGATAATTAAGACTTCCTGGGTAAAAAATACTTCCCGTTGTACTTTGTTATGAACGTGGGGCATAATACTTTTTCCCGTCAGGTGTCTCATATAGGCCAACTGTTGGGAAAAATCATCGGGAGTTAGGAAATGAATCCCCTCTTGGTTAAACTCTCGTCGGAGAATTATCGCTAAAACTTTACCCTCTTTCGTGATTTGAGAAATTGGCAAAGAGTTAAATTGACTTTCTGGCTTATTTTTCTGATTTTGTCGGCGGAGAAAATCTAAAGATAAAAAGTCTGAAGCTAGTTTAAACATGAATTTAACCCCCCTAGGGAATGGTTGTGAGAAAGGCTGAAATTAATTGACAGCAAAGAAGGGGCGAACCAGTGACTAACTTTTGTCACCCCTGGTAGGCCAATTTAATTTAATTAGCTAAAGCTTAATCTAATTAACCTTCTGTTAATTTAGTTAACAGAAGGTTAATTGCGACTAAGGCGAGACTCTTATACCATACATTTAAGAAAATACGGGAGCATCTAACTTTAGAAATAAGTAGAAATACTTAAGGGTAAAAAAATAGTATTAAACAGGGGTCTCATTAAGATAAGCGGAACGATGGCGAAGCACTTGTGGAACATTTAGAACACAAGTCCGAGCATTTGTACTAAAATATCTAATAGACGACTAACTGCTATATTTTCTGATGACGATATAAATAGGGTTTGCTGAAAAAGTTTTTCGTGGGGGCAGGGTGTTGCCCCCCCAACCCCCCCGACATCGGGGGGGCAGGTGGGGTGTAGGGTTTTACCGATTTTCATCTGGTCAATTACCTAATTTTCAGGGAAAAAGTACCTGAATTTTCCCCCCGCTCACTCCCAGGTCCGGTACTTTTGGATTGACAAAAAGTCTAAAAGTCTTATCCAGCAAGGTTTTTAGATTTATTCAGCAAGCCCTAAATAGCAAAAACTATAGACGAATAGCTATGAGCTTTGGTGAAGAATTTGAATTACTGCTGCGGGCCCGTTACCCTCTCATCTATATTACCACCCTAGAAGAGGAACGTCTCGAAAAAGCGATCGCCGATATTGCCAAACAGAGCCATAACCGTGCTGTCTATGTCTGGGATTTCGTGGATGGTTATCAAGATAATCCCAATAATGAGAACTTGGCTCGGCGTAATCCCCTGCAAGCTCTTGAATTCGTCGAAAAGCTGCCGACTAACATCGCCGCGATCATAATTTTACGCGATTTCCAGCGCTTTTTAGAAGATATTTCTATCGCCAGAAAATTGCGAAATCTGGCCCGTTCTCTGAAATCTCAGCCCAAAAACCTAATTATCGTCGCTCCCGAACTGTCTATCCCCTCGGATCTAACCGAAGTAATCACCGTCGTCGATTTTCCCCTCCCCAGTGGCGAAGAAATTAAACAGGAAATCCAGCGATTAATCGCTGCCACCGGACAACCCGTCAAAGAACCACTCCTCGATGAATTAGTGCTTTCTGCCCAAGGATTATCCCTAGAGAGAATTCGTCGGGTTTTAGCCAAATGTTTAGCCAGTCACGGCAAAATTGAGCCAGAGGACGTGGAATTAATTTTGGCAGAAAAACGCCAATCGATTCGTCAAACCCAGATATTGGACTTTTATCCCGCCACAGAGCAGATTTCTGACATCGGCGGCCTAGATAATCTCAAAGATTGGCTGATTCGTCGCGGTGGTGCCTTTAGTGAACGCGCCCGCGCCTACGGTTTACCCAATCCCCGGGGTTTACTATTGGTGGGAATCCAAGGGACGGGTAAATCCCTGACAGCGAAAGCTATTTCCCATCATTGGCACTTGCCTTTACTGCGTCTAGACGTGGGGCGTTTATTTGGCGGATTGGTGGGAGAATCGGAATCGCGTACCCGTCAGATGATTAATCTCGCCGAAGCTTTAGCTCCCTGTGTGCTGTGGATAGACGAAATCGATAAAGCTTTCGCCGGAGCGGAGGGAAAAGGCGACGGGGGAACCACCGGGCGGGTTTTCGGGACTTTTATCACTTGGTTAGCCGAGAAACAATCGCCGGTTTTTGTCGTCGCTACAGCTAATAACATCCAATCTCTGCCCCCGGAAATGTTGCGAAAAGGACGCTTCGATGAGATATTTTTTGTCGGACTACCTAGCCAAAAGTCCCGCGAGGAGATTTTTAGCGTTCATTTAGGGAAAGTTCGTCCCCATAATCTGAAAAGTTATGATATAAAGCGATTAGCCTACGAAACTCCCGATTTTTCGGGGGCAGAAATCGAACAAACCATCGTGGAAGCGATGCACATCGGTTTTAGTCAAAATCGCGACTTTAGCACCGATGATGTGCTTGAGGCCGCTAGTCAGATTATCCCCCTAGCTCGGACTGCCCAAGAACAGATTCAATTTCTACAGGATTGGGCAAAGTCCGGTAAAGCTCGTCTAGCCTCTCGCGATGATCGTTTTAATGTCAATTCTAGCAGTTAATTTAGCACCAATATGAAGCGTTTATCTGGTTTATTGCAATTTATGCTCGGTTTTGTCATGGGAGTGGCGATTTTGGTCGGTGGGGCTACTGCTGTCGCCTATATGCTTCTCTCCGGTATGAATTCTAATCCTCCTAAACCCGTCTTTACCGAGGAGAAAAAAGAGGAAACTAAGGAGGAAAAAACCGCCGTCAAACCTTCTCCCATCCCTACTACTCCCGTCCAAGAACAACCCCAAGCTGAGGTGAAAGAGTCTCCCACAGCTGCACCAGCACCAAAAGCTTCCCCGAAACCCAGTCCCGAAGCAAGAAAAAGAGAAGCCACATCCGAGGGTTATCAAGCGCGGGTGACATGGCAAAGCGGTTTAAGTCTGCGCTCTGAACCTACCAGTGAATCGACTCGTCTCGGCGGTCTGGATTATAATACTAAAGTCAGTGTGGTGGGAACCAGCAGCGATGGCCAATGGCAGCGCATACGTCTGTCCGATGGTCGCGAAGGTTGGATTAAAGCGGGTAATATTTCCAGAGTCCAGTAAATATTTAGAAGGGTTAGGTTTTAGGTTTTCTCAATCTAACCCTTTCCCTAATCAGTAGTTGGACAAAATTAAATTGACACTCTGGAAGGAGAGAACCCCAGAACTGCTCAACTCCAGAATTCAAAAATATCTGTGATTAATTCTGTCTAGGTACTTAATCACTACTTCAAGAGCGATTATCGCGATTAACTTTTCTGATTAACCAATAACTTGCCGCTAAAGCTAGGGTTCCCACGGTGAGGGCAATTAAATCATCTTTACTGTATTTATTGGGATCAAAAATAATAATTTTTCGAGAGATGGCAATTAAAGCCGTAACTACTACTAATTCAACCTGTACGATGTGTTTTCTTAAGTAAGCAGTGACGTTTTCTAATAACTCTAAGGCGATCAAAATATTGAGAAATAATCCGAAGATTTCAATTAAAGTTTTACTAAAAAAACCTACGGGTTCCGTAGTAAATAGGTCTTTGATTAGGATAACTACTAGATCATAAAGAGAAACAATAATAACAACAATTAAGGCTACGGATAAAACCTTAGAAACTATGTTTTCGATGAGATGAATCGACCTCATGAAATCTTCATCGCGCCATTGTTGACCAAAATTGATAAGTAGTTTCCGTATCTGTTTGAGCATGATCAATTAAGTAAAAAGTAAAAATTATTATTGTATTTTATTGCTAATTGTTCTATTTAGCTAACAAGTAAGCTGATCCCCCCTTAATCCCCCCTTAATAAGGGGGGTGCTGATCCCCCCTTAATCCCCCCTTAATAAGGGGGGTATCTGACAATTTTTAAAATCTACCTACTTAGAAATAATTTTACTTGAAGAAGGCTTCCCTAGAAAAAAAATCTAGGTGCGATCGCTATTAAGTCAACCGCACCCCAAACTAATACAAATGCTCGCATCTAGCTGACATCATCGTGAGCGAAACGATTATAGAGGAAGTCGAGGGCATAGTTACGCAGACGATAATATTCAGGGTCCTCCATAATTCTCTCCCGATCGCGGGGACGGGGGAAATGAATATTCATCACTTCGCCGATTTTTGCTTCTGGTCCATTGGTCATCATTACCAGCTTATCAGCGAGGAAAAGGGCCTCATCGATATCATGGGTAATCATCAACACCGTACAGCGTTTATCTTGCCAGATTTTCAGCAATTCTTCCTGTAATTCCTCTTTGGTAATCGCATCCAACGCACCGAAAGGTTCATCGAGAATCAACACTTCGGGACGGATAGAAAGGGCCCGGGCGATCGAAACCCGTTGTTTCATCCCCCCGGAGATTTGGGGAGGGGTTTTGTCCATAGCTTCGGTTAAACCCACCATAGCTAAATGTTCCCGCACGATCGAGCGTTTTTGCGCTTCTGGAGCATTGGGAGACACCGCATCTACCGCGAGATAGACATTTTCAAAAACGCTTAACCAAGGCAATAAAGCATAGTTTTGAAACACTACCATGCGATCGGGCCCGGGTTTAGTAATTTGTTTGCCGTTAACTTTAACAATGCCATCGGTGGGAGAAGAAAAACCCGACACCATATTTAATAGGGTCGATTTACCGCAACCGGAGTGACCGATCACACAGATAAATTCACCTTCATCGATGTTGAGATTAACGTCCTTGAGGACGGTGTAGGGGCCTCTGGGAGTGGGATAAACCTTAGAAACTCCTTCAATGGTGACAAAAGCTTCTTTACTGGGGGTCTGGGTTGCCCGGTTAACTGTGTCGGTGGTGGTGTACATGATTAGTCTTTGGGGGAAATTAGATAATAGGAGCAATGGCTAGGGATAATTGGCTAGGAATTATCCCCTTAGTCGATTTTTAGGCAATTTTACGGGGTTCCACCGCACTAGGACGAGCATCAATAGCCACTTCGGCCATGGTGATGTTTTGTTTGATCTCTAAACTATTGAGATAACCGATCGGATCCTCGGCATCAAACTCGATACCATCGAATAAAAGGATCGGTGTGCGACGATATTTAATATCCCCTAGACCCAATTCCCGGGCCGCGGTACTAAAAACACCCACCCGACAGACGCGTTCGAGAATTTCTACCCAGTTACGGGGGAAAGGAATGTGGCCCCAGCGCGCCATTTGGGTCATCATCCAGAGGTGTTCGGTACGACTGGGACGATTTACCCCTTCTCCATAGAACAGATGGTGTGCATATTCTTTCATCGGTTGATCGAGACTGCACGCGTAGGAGTTGGGATCACCCAGTTGGATATAATCTATATTGGTACTAAGGTACTGACGACTAGCGAGGATTTGACGAATTTCTTCCTGATTCCCTTCCTCGGCACAGTAGCGACAACCTTCCAGCAGTGCTTTGACTAAAGCGACGTGGGTATTAGGGTATTTATTGGCCCAATCTTCCCGGACTCCCAGGGCCTTACCCGGGTGGCCCTGCCAGATTTCTAAGTCGGTGGCGACGGTGTAACCGATACCCTCCATGGCGGACCTGAGATTCCAAGGTTCACCGACACAGTAACCGTCAATACTACCGGTTTTCAGGTCGGCTACCATTTGGGCTGGGGGAATAGTTTCGAGGTGAACGTCTTTATCGGGGTCAATTCCCGCTGCCGCTAACCAGTAACGTAGGAGCAAATTGTGCATCGAGGAGGGGTGAACAATGCCAAAAATATGGCGCTGCTCCTTCGATTCCAATAGCATCTGTTTTAAAGCGTTACCGTCAATCACTCCCTCGTCATAGAAGCGTTTAGCGAGGGTGACACCGTTACCGTTACGAGTCATAGTCAGGGCGCTGACAATCGGCAAAGGTTGCTCCTGATAACCACCGACAGTTAACCAGGTGGGCATTCCCGAAGGCATTTGCGCCCCGTCGAGGAATCCCCCTGCGATCCCGTCCACAACCCCTCGCCAACTGGTTTCCCGGACCAAATTTACCTCATCTAGACCATGTTTAGTGAAGAATCCCTTTTCTTTGGCCACTGCTAGGGGCGCGCAAGCGGTGAGGGGAACAAAACCGATTTCTAGATTGACTTTTTCTAAACCGTGACGGGCAATTACTTCGACTTTGCGGGCGCGCAGTTTTTTGATCCGTTTTTGTTGGTTGAGGAAATAGATAATCTCGCTCCGGAGACTGTAGTAACTGGGGTGTTCCACCACTTCCATGCGTTTGCGGGGACGGGGGATATCCACTTCCAAAATACCGCCAATTTTTGAGCCGGGGCCGTTGGTGAGCATGACGATGCGATCGGATAATAGCACCGCTTCATCCACATCGTGCGTCACCATTACCGAGGTCATTTCGTATTCTTCGCACAGCTGCATTAACTGTTCCTGTAGATTACCTCTAGTCAGGGCATCTAACGCGCCAAAGGGTTCATCTAAAAGCAGCACTTTCGGACGAATGGCTAGGGCGCGAGCGATCGCTACCCGTTGTTTCATCCCCCCCGATAATTCGTTGGGACGTTTATCCACTGCATGACGAAGATTGACCAGATCGATATATTTTTCGACTTCAGCTTTTCTTTCGTCTTCTGATAGTTGGGCGAGAACTTGATCGACGGCCAGAGTAATATTTTCTTTGACAGTTAACCAGGGCAAAAGGGAATAGTTTTGGAAGACTACCATGCGATCTGGTCCCGGTTTTTTAATGCTTTGACCTTGCAAAGTAACCACTCCTTCCGTGGGCAAATCTAAACCAGCGATCATGTTTAAGAGGGTGGATTTTCCGCAACCGGAGTGACCGATGAGGGAGATAAATTCCCCTTTTTTGATCTGTAAATCGATCCCTTTCAAGGCCACATATTCACCGCCACCACTGAGGGGGAATACTTTATCGATGTTATCGACAGCGACAAACAAACTCATAGTTTTTTTCTCCTTAAATTTGCTCAAGTTTCAGTTATTTAGAAATGGGGAAAGTTTCCCCATCGATTCCCTATTGACGAACGATTTGATTTTGCAACCAAGCCATAAAGCGATCGAGTAATAAACCCACACCACCGATATAAAACAGCGCGAGAATAATATCGCTGATGTAGTTATTTTGGTAGGCATCCCAGATAAAGAAACCGATACCGACGATACCCGACATAACGATTTCAGCCGCGATAATCGCTAACCAAGCTAAACCGATCGCAATTCTCAAACCAGTGAAGATGTAGGGAAGAGCCGAGGGAATTAATATCTTGAAGAAGAATTTTTTGCTGGACAATTGCAAGACTTGTTTAACGTTGATATAGTCTTGGGGAATTTGTTGGACACCGACGGTGGTATTAATCAAAATCGGCCAAACTGCGGTAATAAAGATAACGAATAAAGCGGCTGGTTGGTTTTGTTGTAAAGCGGCCAAAGATAGGGGAACCCAAGCAAGAGGAGGAACTGTTCTCAGGAATTGAAAAAGGGGATCGAGTGCCTTATTTAAGAAAGAATTTAAACCGACCATAATCCCAACGCCAATACCAACCACTGCCGCTAGAGAATAACCGATTAATACCCGTTGCAGACTCGCTAAAGTTTGCCAGAATAGTCCTTTATCAATGCCCCCACGATCAAAGAAAGGATACATTAAATAGGTACGAGTCCGTTCATTGGTGATTAGGTCGGATGGGGGGGGTAATTTGATTAATCCCAGCATCGAGACTAATTGCCAAACAATCAGAAAACCCAAGGTACCGATAATAGGGGGAAGAATGTCTTGGGAATGTTTTTTCCAGAATTTACTGAAGTTGAAACCATCTTTGCCTGTTCTGCTGACGCTACTTGCCATTTTGCCGTTTTCCTTTTTTTTAATAAAATCTTTGGGATCGTGATCGGGGTTGATGAATAGTTTACAGAAAAAAGCACCCTTTCGGGTGATGGACTAGACAAAATTTTTAGCCTAGTCCATCTTTAGGCTTCTTTCTAGATTTTTTTGATCTCCAAACTATCGAGATAAGCTTGGGGATTGGCAGGGTCAAAAGTTTTGCCGTCGAAGAATTTTTCGACACCGCGGGAGGTACTGGTGGGAATATCGGCCGCAGGAACTCCTAATTCTGTGGCTGCCGCTTTCCAAAGATCCTCGCGGTTAACTTTGTCGATTAATGCTGAGGCAGTGGTTAAAGTTTCTTTCGGCAAGAAACCCCAACGAACACTTTCGGTTAAAAACCAGAGATCATGACTCTTGTAGGGATAGGAAACGCTACCGGCGGGATCTTTCCAGTAGAAAACTCCTTTATTTTTGTCGGTGATTTCCGGTTTGCCGTCACCCATTTTCTGTATTCCTTTGAGGGGACCGGCGATAATTTCTTCTTTGAGGTTGAAATAAGCCGGTTTAGCGAGAATTGCCGCCGCTTCTGCCCGATTTGCCTCCTGATCGAGCCATTGCTGCGCTTCCATAATTCCTTTTAACACCGCTTTGGTGGCTTTCGGGTTTTTATCCACCCAATCGGCGCGGATAGCGAGGTATTCTTCCGGGTGATAGGGCCAGATTTCTGCGGTTAAAGCTGACATAAAACCGATCTGATCAGCCACAATGCGCGCCGGCCAAGGATCGCCGGTACTAAACGCATCCATGGTTCCGGTTTTCATGTTGGCCACGGTTTGGGCTGCGGGTACGGCAATTAGGTTAATATCCGTATCGGGGTTAATACCACCGGCCGCTAACCAGTAACGAATCCAGAAGTCTTGGTTAGCTTTCGGGAAAGTATAGGCGGCTTTGAAGGGAGTTCCCGTCGTTTTCATGCCGAGGATGTAATCTTTTGCGGGTTTCAGGTCTAAACCGATATTTTTGCCCTCGTGTTTACCCGCGATCGCGATTGCGTTACCCTGGGTGTTTAACTGCGCCAACACATACATGGGGACTTTAACGTTATTTTTGGTGATTAGTCCCTCGGAAATTAGGTAAGGCATGGGCATTTGCCACTGTCCCCCGTCAATTCCGCCCGCATCTGCCCCAATTTCGACGTTATCTCTAGCGGATCCCCAGTTTGCTTGTTTGGAGACTTCCACATCGGGCATCCCGTATTTAGCAAAAAAGCCTTTTTCCTTGGCAATAATTAAAGGTGCTGATTCAACAATCGGGATATAACCTAATTTAATTTTGGTGGTTTCGGGGGCCTCTCCGGGGGCCACCGCTACGGGAGAAGCAACCGGGGAAGCGGGCGCGGTGGTGGTGGTTCCACCCGTAGTGTCGGGGGGATTACCCAAACAACCTTTCAGGACAACAGCCCCTGCCGCTGAAACTGCCGCCGTGGTTAAAAATTTCCGTCTCGAAAAATTTGACATAGAATCTCCTACCTGCTTGCTAAAGCAAATATGTGTGCTGAATTATGGGTAAAGGAATCCCTCGCTAAACTTCCCTTCTAGCCCGTGCTATAGAAATTTAGCTATGGAATATTGAGTTTTGATTGAACTTACTAAATAAGTCTAGCGGAATTTGGAAAAAATAATTAATCCGATCGAGAATTTTATTTACAAAAATTTAATTCGATTGATAAGAATTAATTAAGACCATTGATATATCTAGCTTCTAGGCACTTAAAAAGGTTTCCGCAGGAGCGCCGGCGCCGGGGTGATGGGGTGATGGGAGTAGGGAGAAACAACAAAATGAGCCAAGGATGAGTTTTAGGAATGCGGCTCCTTCTGGCTTGGTAGAATGGACAATATGCTTTCACCCCAAAGTAATGACCAGATCTAAAAAGCCAAAACCACCGAACTCCTCTGATTCGCCTACCTCTCCTTCCTTGGCTCTGTCTTCCCTACATTTTCGTCTCCAAGCTTTAGAGGAGGAGCATCAGTGGCTCCTCAAGCAGATTGGCAGAAAACGCAACGAACTGAAGAAATTCCTCGACCAGATGCGTTCCTTAGCGACGGAGATTTTCCAGAGAGGGCAACCTCTCTATGAAAAACTTACCGACCTCGACCGCGAAATACACGCCCTTTTTGACGAAATCCTCACTGCTAGAAAAATGGGGCAGCAGACAAAAAAAAGGATTCTCGGAATTTACGAGACACTTCAGTTAACGGGGGTGATTAGCCCGAAATTTGAGGATGGAGATGAAGAACTAGACGAACTGTTCGGAGACGAAGAACCAGAAGGAGCATCGGAGCAATCCGCGCAGGATTTCTTCTCTGGGGGAGACTCCTATAACCGTCACGATGATGGAACAGAGCTATCACCTGAAAGCTCGCCTAAATCTCCTGAATCTAGACAAATACGCCGCACTTTCCTGAGAATGGCCGAGATTTTTCACCCCGACAAGGTTACGGATCCCGAAACTCGGATGCGTCACAATGAGATCATGAAGGAGGTCAACCGTGCCTATAAAGAGGGAGATATTGCCAAACTGCTCGAAATCGAACGACAGCATCAAATGGGGGACTCTTTCGCGGTTGAAGGCTCATCGGAAAGCGACCTTAAACGACAGTGCGAGAAGGTTGAAACCAATAACGAACTACTTAAAAAGCAATACGAGAACCTGAAAAGAGAACTGCGCTCGGTGCGAAATACCCCGGAAGGCGAGATGGTGAGGGCCAGCCGCGCTTGTGAGAAGGATGGCATCGACCCGATTGAGCAAATGCTAGAGGAGATGAAATTACAAGTTCAATCCACCGAAAAAATCTATAATTTTGTCCGGGACTTCCGCGATAAAAAGATAACGGTTAAAGAGTTTCTGCGCGGACCGGTCAGGATGGGCAGAAGCCCGGAAGAGATGGAAGACATTCTTGATCAACTTCTGGAGCAACTTCGCGGAATCAGCCGTTAAAGAGAGAAAGCCAATATTTAGGGTTTGCGGCAAAAAGTTTCTTGTGGGGGCCGAGTGTAGGGTTTTACCTAATTTTCAGGGAAAAAGTCCCTGAATTTTCCCCCCAATCACTCCAATGGTCGGCACTTTTTGAGGGAAAAAAAGTCTAAAAACCTTATCCAACAAGGTTTTTAGATTTATTCAGCAAACCCTACCTAGTTATTGTTTAAAAGTTATATAAAAAAACAGCAAGTTCGGTTATTTTATCTAGGTTTTTCCCTCGTGACAGTGTGAGATGATAGGAATCTTGGTTAATTGTCTAACGGTCTTTTTTAATGGCATTTCCCACAAGATTATGGCAGTAATCCGCCGGCTGCAATGGCTACAGTTCCCCCCTAAATGCCTTTTGTAAAAGGGAATTAAAGAGATTGTTCGCTTTATCGACTCCCGTTTTCTCGTGGTCTTTAATTTTTAAGATTTTGTTTGCGCTGTTCGTAAACTGATTTTGAAGTCCTAATGGTGGCAAAGGACATTCAAAACTCAGCAATGCTTTTCTGTTTATCTTGGGGATATTTGTTCTAGTCGAGTGCTTCTCAGCATATTCTAGGAAACCCTTACTTCTTAGAATAGAGGTCATATAAATCGGTGTCACACAACTATGATTTACTCGAATTGGATATATATCGGCACTACACACGCCATCAAAGTCAGGTAGAGAAACTTTATTGAGATATGGTCGAATCTTGGAGTAAAGAATGTCACCCTTACGAAACAAGTATTTTCCACTAATTAGGGACAATTCGGCGGGAGTTTTGCATCCACTTATCTCGCCAGTTCCAGACTCGATATTATCTCCCCCAACGTGAAGCATATTTGAATATGGCGATTCTCTGGGATCTACTTGCCCAGAAACTAGCTCAATAATGTTTTCTATTTTGACTATCTCCCACCCTTTCGGATTAGTAACAGGATCACCGAACATCTCTAGGAAAGTCGATTTTAACAACTCCTCAGTCAACCTAATTGCCTCCTTGCGCTTGCGTCGCACCCCATCCGCTTTATCTAAAATTGCCGCAATTCTTCGCTGTTCTTCGAGGGGTGGGAGGGGGATTTCTAGTTTCTCGACAATAGATTTGGATATATTCTGTTGCGTTACTCCTCGTCCTTGAAACTCCAAAGTAGCCTTTATGCTAGTTAACCATAGCCTTAAGTAGTTAATATCTAAATGTTCTTTGTCTTTAATTTGTATTCCTAAAATTGCTTGATTACATGATATATCACGCCCTGCAATTGCTAATTTTCCAATAGAGCCATACATTGCCAGTAAAATACTCCCTTTTGGGAAAATTCGATTATTGATAGCCTGTAATCCTTCAACTGTTATGTATTCTTCAGTATCTACAACAATTCCATTTTCAGTATCTAAATCTGCGATTTTTGCCCAAGGTATATTACCGCCATAATATTTATTGTTGCTACGGCGAGGAGTTCCCCCACTATGCAAGATACAAATCTTACCCAGAGGTAATATCGGAAATACAGTAGATTTCTTCATCCCAACATCTCCTTTAACGCGTGTAAAACCTGATCAATCTTATTTTCAAACATAAATCAAACATCTGAGAGGGGGACAAGCGAGCTAGAAGGTAGATAGGGCAAGCGATATCGCTCTTTGTCCTTTGATGTAATCCTTCAACCGATAGCGGCTAATTTGCATTAGCTCTTCTATATTTTTTT
>NZ_SFBZ01000258.1:0-5482 GCF_007095495.1 Microcystis sp. M_QC_C_20170808_M9Col
CCAGAACAGAGTAAATCTGTTAAGGCAGGTGCGGAACCCCGCAAGGGAAAGAAGCAGAAACCTAAATCGTGAGGTTTGGGAATCGCCGTCCGTTTTACGGCGGCGAGGATGTCAAGCTACTGCCCTTACCTCCTTATTGTTTTTCTGGCTTTCATTTTAAATTTCACCACATTTATAAGTGTATCCTAAGAGTGCGATCGCATCGATTCACAGGAGAAGGAGTCTCAAGTATTTTCCCTGTTTTACTCCTTCTCAGGCGAACTGTCCTCTTGTATGAAAGATTGTGGCGCAGTATGTCGGATTCGCCTTTGTGTTCTCCCTTGACTGCCCCTCAACGCGATCGCTAAACCAAATTAAGCACGATTATATTGCCATAAAGCCTTATAGGCTTGGTCTCCAACCCCTTGAGGACAAGATAGACTGCACCTGCTCATTCTGTCGGTTGGAGAGGGGAAACCCGTTACTGATTCTACTCACAGAGAAGGACTAATTTTATTGGTGTAGAATAGAGACAATTATTGAGAGAGAAAGAAAATGAGCACTATTTCCCTTGAAATTCCTGAAGAAATCTTAATTAGTCTCAAAGAAACTCCTGAAAATCTATCAAGAGAATTAAAAATATTGGCAGCCGTTAAACTTTTTGAACTTGACAAACTATCTTCAGGACGTGCAGCCCAATTAGCCGGAATGTCACGAGTAGAATTTTTAACTATTTTGGGGCGTTATCAAGTCTCCCCTTTTTCTTTAACGACTGAACAATTGGAACAAGATATTGTCAATGCCTAATCCTCAAGTCATTGTCAACACCTCTCCTCTACTGTACTTACATCAAGTGGGCTACTTGGAATTGCTCCAACGCTTGTATTCTCAAATCTTGACTCCTCCAGCAGTAATCGAAGAATTAGCAATCGGTAAAAATAAAGGAATTGATGTTCCCAATATTCAGGCGATTGAATGGATTTCAATTACTTCAGTCAAATCAGTCAGTCTAATTCCAGCTATTATTGATTTAGGGCAAGGAGAAGCAGAGGTATTAGCTTTGGGATTAGAAAATCCAGATAGTTTACTGATTTTTGATGATCAGTTAGCCCGACGTATTGCCGATTTATATCGCTTGAAATATTCAGGAACGCTTGGTGTTTTAGTTAAAGCGAAGCAGCAGGGCTATCTATCTTCTGTTGCTCCCGTTATTGCTAAGTTACGCCATCAAGGAATGTGGCTAACTGATAAAGTTGTCAATGATGTTCTTCGATTAGCTGGAGAGTAAGTATGCTTAAAAAAAGGCTCTTCGTTATTTGGTATGGTTCAATAGGGGAGCATAAATCGACTAAATCCTTATCTGGCAAGAGACTTAATTGATTAGTTCGCTCTAGATCGAAAACAATTGACAAAAATCGCCAAAGTTTCATTCCTTATAATCCTGTACGTTGCATAAGACAAACCGAAGAACCATATGGGTTGTAATAAACCTACACCTGTCAGCATCCCACACCCCATCACCCCACTTCCCCACTCGTTGAGTTAGCGAGTTCGGCTTCGATCTGTCAGAATACAAGTGTTGAAACAAACCTTTTAAGAGGCTTCATGGTGGAAGTTAAAGTCGTTCCCCCGAAACGCAATTGGGTTCAGACGTGGTGGCAATCCCTGAATTCCCTATCTCGCTTACTGGTGATTGCTCTAGCTGCACCACTTATAGTTCTGAATGCCTGGGCATTATCGGCAATTTTTGGCTATTTTGAATCTTTATTTGTTATTTTACTGATAGCGGCCGTTCTATCTTTTCTCTTGGGTTATCCAGTGACTTGGTTGGAACGTCAGGGATTAAAACGGGGTTTAGCTGCGATCGTGGTTTCCCTGATCACGATTTTAATTTTTGTGGCCGTGGGAATCACCCTAGTTCCCCTAGTCTTCACCCAAGCGCAGCAATTTGTCAATAGATTGCCAGAATGGTTAGACTCGGGACAGCGCCAACTGATGCAACTAGATACCAAAATCGATACGATGAATCTACCGATTCCGATCAGTTTCGATGGTCTGATCGCTCAGTTTAACAGTCGTTTAGGGGCAGAATTGCAAATTCTAGCGGGAAGAAGCGTTAATTTAGCCCTTAATCTCACGGTTTTTACCGTGGTGCGGGTGCTTGATGTACTGCTAACCATTATCCTCACCTTTTATCTACTTCTCCACAGTCCCGATATCTGGAGGAGTATTATCCAATGGTTGCCCAAACCCGTCCAACAACCCTTTTCCCTAACCCTACGCTTAAGTTTTCAGAATTACTTTGTCGGACAGGTAATTTGCGCCACCTGCATGGCCCTGGGATTAGTCACGGCATTTTTATCGATTAAAGTCCCTTTTGGTCTCCTATTCGGTCTGTTGATTGGCACCATGGCCTTAATCCCTTTTGGGGGAACTGTAGGCATTGTCACGGTGACAGCTTTACTAGCTTTGCGCGATATTGGTTTAGCTCTACAAGTTTTAGCCGTGGCTGTAGTGGTGCAGCAAATTGTCGAAAACGGCATTGCTCCCCGGATTTTGGGCAGTGTCACCGGGTTAAATCCCTTTTGGGTGTTGGTCTCGGTCTTGACGGGGGCGCGAGTGGGCGGTTTACTGGGGGTGATTGTCGCGGTTCCCATGGCAGTAATGATCAAGGAAGCTTTGGAGGTTATCCGTCAAGTGACACCAGAGGAGACAAAACACGGGATAATTAAACCTTCTCTCCCCCTAGAATCAGAATCCTCTAGCGAGGTGGTTTCTCGCTGAAGAATGACTGACGGCATGATCTAGGGCGATGTGAGCAGTAATATTGGACGGGAGAAATCGGCAATTTTCTCGCAGGTTCTTGGCTTTTCTCCCTCGATCGAGTTATGATATCCATATTGGTAGATTAACTCCACTTGCCCTGATCGCCGTCCCTGACGGATGCCTTGCTGGTCTCTGGGGCCTAGCTTATTGGGAGATTAGCTAACCAATTATCTCTAAACTCCGATAATTTTAAGAAAAGGTCAATGTCTATCCCGATAAATAAGCAAAAAATCGATATTTTGGTTAAATAGGCTACATTAACAGCCAGCTTTCTATCGTAAGCTCGAAGTTAAGACATAAAGTCAATATCACCCTCCGATTGCAATGAAAAAATGTTTGGATCGCTTAAGGTTTAAGCCTTTCAGACATTTTTTTTTGTGGATTGATACTAAATCCAGTTATTAAAAACTGATTTAGTATGACATGGACAAACACCAACAGACCATGATCTGGAGAGATCGTCAAGAAAAGTATCAGAGGGAACTCCTGGAAAAAAATGGGTAAAATATAATTAGTAGGGAGAATATTGCTGTTAATGTGTCGCTTTCTCGCGAGACTTTAACCAAGCCCAAAGGCAAAAAAATAGCAGTAATTTGCTAAAAGCTCAAGGCAGATAGCTTACTGCTCTATATATCTCTCGTATTCTTTACTTGTCGAGTTCAACACGACCCCTTTATGGAATCAAGCAACCCGTCAGGGAAGACTTCCGAACCTCCTAGTCATAGGTGGGCCAATTTACTCGGAACCATGATCGCAATTCTGACCCTAACGTTACCCTTGTTAGCGATTGGATATAACTCCACGCCTAACTATACCGAAGAACCCCTTACCGGTAACACATCCTACTCCCTAACGAGGCAAATGAGGTGACAGAATTGAGATAGACGATTGCCAAAATAAAAATTTTTTTCTTCGTCCCGATCCCCCTTATGGGTAAAATTTGGATCGGAGTTGATCAAAGTGTGTTTTAATTTTGTTTGCGCTTTTAGGTGACTCTAAAGGCGCTATTGTCTTGTATTTGGAGAAAGCTTGTGGATTTATCGCGCATTCCTGCCCAACCGAAACCAGGTTTAATTAACGTTTTAGTGGAAATTACCGCCGGCAGTAAGAATAAATACGAGTTTGATAAGGATTTAAACGCCTTTGCTCTCGATCGCGTTCTCTATTCTTCGGTACAATATCCCTGTGATTATGGTTTTGTTCCCAATACCCTCGCCGATGACGGCGATCCTTTAGATGGTATGGTGATCATGGATCAGCCTACTTTCCCCGGCTGTGTGATTACGGCGCGCCCTATTGGTATGTTAGAAATGATCGATGGTGGTGATCGCGATGAAAAAATTCTCTGTGTTCCCGCTAAAGATCCTCGTTATGCTGAGGTAAAATCCCTCAAAGATGTCTCTCCCCATCGCTTGCAGGAAATCGCCGAGTTTTTCAAAACCTATAAGAATCTAGAGAAAAAAGTCACAGAAATTCTCGGTTGGAAAGATGTGGACGCAGTAACCGCTTTAGTTGAACAGTGTATTGCTGCTTATAAGTAAGGTTTGCGGCAAAAAGTTTGTTGGTGGGGTTAGTTATCAGTTATCAGTTATCAGATGTGAGTTTTCAGTTCACTGATTACTGTTTACTGTTTACTGATCACTGAAAAAAGCTTCTCCCTACACCCCACACCCCACACCCCACACCCCAATTTATGCGAATAGAAACCTTAAAATCGGGTTTAATCGTCTCCTGTCAAGCGCCAGTGGAGTCATCTCTGCACGATCCTGTAATTATTGCCGCCATGGCTCATGCTTGTGTGGATAGGGGTGCTTGTGGGGTCAGAATTGATAGTCCCGCTCATCTGAAAGCCACCCGTCAACAATTGCCGGATATACCGATAATTGGACTCTGGAAACGCAATTATCGCGATTGTTCGGTATATATTACTCCCAAATATCAAGATGCTCTCGCCATTGCCGATGCCGGTGCCGATATAATTGCCTTGGATGCTACCCCAAGAAAGCGTCCTAATGATGAAAATTTAGCCACAATTATCGCTCGTATTCATCAGGAAACTGGTAAATTAGTCATGGCAGATATAGACTCGATCGAAAGTGCTATTTATGCCGTGGCAGCTGGTGCTGATATTGTCGGTACAACTCTTTACGGTTACACAGAAGCAACTAAAAATCTACCACCGCCGAGTTTTTCTTTCCTAGAAGAATTAGTTAATAAGTTATCAGTTCCTGTTATCTGTGAAGGAGGAATATCGACTCCAAAAGAAGCCAAAAAAGCCCTAGAAGTTGGTGCCTATTCGGTAGTTGTCGGCACGGCAATTACAGGGATTGATTTAAAAACTACCGCTTTTTTACAAGGAATTTTATCAAAAGATTAATGGGAGGGAAAAAACCAAAAAGTTTCGCCGCACCTCCTAAAATAGCGACAACCAAAGCGATTAAAATCCGCCGGTTTGTGAATTGCTGATAGGCAATCCCTGCGGTCAATCCGTTAATTTTTTCGGTTCTTCGGTTTGTGTTATGCAATGGACGGGAGTTATAAGGGGTGAAACCCTTATATAGGGTTTGCTGAATAAATCTAAAAACCTTGTTGGATAAGGCTTTTAGACTTTTTTTCCCTGAAAAAGTGCCTACCATTGGAGTGATTGGGGGGAAAATTTAGGGATTTTTTCCCTGAA
>NZ_SFBZ01000259.1:0-2643 GCF_007095495.1 Microcystis sp. M_QC_C_20170808_M9Col
CCAGTATTCTCGCTGGGTTAGTATTAAATCGAGAGACGATTAAAAATATTCTTCGGAGTGACATTATGAGAGAATCCGTCATCTATCAAGATATTTTAGAGGAAGGCAGAGAGGAAGGCGAGGAAAAAGGACGACAAGAAGGACGACAAGAAGGACTGCAAGAAGGACGACAAGAAGGTAAAGAAGAAAAAGCCCGACAAATTGCCCTAAAAATGCTATCTGCTGGTTTTTCTATCCCAGAAATCGCCCGATTTACCGATTTATCCCCCGACGCGATCGAGCAATTACAGAGGCAGCAGCGCAATTAAAGCTTTTAACCGCAAAGAGTGGGGAATTAGGGAAATTTTAACTCATCTCCCCACCCCACACCGATTAACGATGTTTAGCGAGGCGAAGCACCACTAAACCACCACCTAGTATGCCTAATCCGATAATACCAGAAGGTTCGGGCGTGGACACTGGCGGCTGACTCGTCGGACTGAATACCTGTATCCGATTGTTGAACGTATCGGCTACATAGATATTACCAGTGCTATCGACAGCGATACCGTAGGGGACACTGAACTGACCGTCCCCCGTACCGAAGCTACCGAAAGTGGACTGGAAGACACCACCGGAGTTAAATATCTGTACCCGATTGTTCCCCGAATCGGCTACATAGATATTACCACCGCCATCGACCGCGATACCGAAGGGGACACTGAACTGACCGTTCCCCGTACCGAAGCTACCAAAAGCGAACTGGAAGACACCACTAGAGTTGAATACCTGTACGCGGTTGTTACTCCTATCGGCTACATAGATATTACCAGTGCTATCGAGGGCGATACCGGTGTGGTTATTGAACTGACCGTCCCCCGTACCATTGGTACCGAAAGTGGACTGGAAGACACCACCGGAGTTGAATACCTGTACGCGATCGTTGAACGTATCGGCTACATAGATATTACCACCGCTACCGACGGCGATACCGGTGGGGTTACTGAACTGACCGTTCCCCGTACCGAAGCTACCGAAAGTGGACTGGAAGACACCACCGGAGTTGAATACCTGTACGCGATCGTTGCTCTCGTCGGCTACATAGATATTACCACCGCTACCGACGGCGATACCGACGGCGCTTTGGAACTGACCGTTCCCCGTACCGGAGCTACCGAAAGTGGACTGGAAGACACCACCGGAGTTGAATACCTGTACGCGGTAGTTGCCCGTATCGGCTACATAGATATTACCACCGCTACCGACCGCGATACCGAAGGGGTTAGTGAACTGACCGTTCCCCGAACCGGAGCTACCGAAAGCGAAGGAAAAAGAAAAACTGGCTGCAGTGGCACTGCTGGCGATACTAATACATCCGATCGCAGTGGCCGTGGCTAGGGAAAAGGATTTCAGCCGAGCCTTTGATAAGCTCTGCTTCTCCCCCCCCCCCCGTGATTGATAAGTTGGGCTAATGACATAAGGCTTCATAAAATTCAACTGTTTGTAACCTATTCCTTCTTCTAGTAATTGTCAAGAAATTTCTGGTTAAAATGTGACAAATTTACCCATATCTATGGGATTAGTCTAGGGTTAGAATTGAATTTTGCCTATAATGTATTCCGCGCTACGATTCTCTTCGGCAAAAGTTACGACAAATACAGGATGTCAACACCGGCGATCGAGGGTATCCTAGGAGAAACGGAAAGTAATCCCTGACGATGTTTGATAATATTTGTAAATTTATTGCCGAAAACTTCTCCGATGATCTAGCCACTTGGTTATTGGGTTCTCCCCTCTCCTTAACCGTCCTCGACCCGACGGAATTACAATTAGACCCCATTCGGGCCGATTCTCTGATTTTTTTGCAGTCAGAGCAACTAATTCTCCATACCGAATTTCAAACCGACCCCGACTCCAAAATTCCTTTCCGAATGCTTGATTATCGCATTCGCGTCTATCGTCGTCATCCCCAAAAACCAATGCGTCAAGTGGTAATTTATCTGCGACGTAGCGACTCTCCCCTAGTACAAGAAAATACCTTCCGTCTAGGGGAAACCTTTCATTCCTTCCAAGTCATCCGTCTTTGGGAAGAAAAGACACCACAATTTTTCCATCATCCCGGTTTATTACCCTTTGCCGTCCTCAGCAATACCGATGACCCTGAACAGGTGTTAAGTCAGGTTTCGCGTTCTTTAGAAACTATCTCCCAAAAACAGGTGCAAAGCAATCTCGCTGCCGCTACCAGTATTCTCGCCGGGTTAGTATTAAATCGAGAGACGATTAAAAAAATCCTTCGGAGTGACATTATGAGAGAATCCGTCATCTATCAAGATATTTTAGAGGAAGGCAGAGAGGAAGGCGAGGAAAAGGGACTACAAAAAGGACGACAAGAAGGATTGCAAGAAGGATTGCAAGCGGGTAAAGAAGAAAAAGCTCGACAAATTGCCCTAAAAATGCTATCTGCTGGTTTTTCTATCCCAGAAATCGCCCAATTTACCGATTTATCCCCCGCAACTATCGAGGAATTACAAAGACAAAACGCTCACGATGTTTGATAATATTTGTAAATTTATCGCCGAAAACTTCTCCGATGATCTAGCCACTTGGTTATTGGGTTCTCCCCTCTCCTTAACCGTCCTCGACCCGACAGAATTACAATTAGAC